>CAYWMC010000075.1:0-8759 GCA_964459345.1 uncultured Klebsiella sp.
CATTGAATCAAGGCGCCGTCGCTGTCGAGGAAGCGATCCTCCTGCCACTCCAGCGGAGTGCCAAGATGCGGGCAGTAGTTGTAGTAGAGAAACAGCCTGTCATCCTTCTTTACGGCGAACAGGTACTTGTTGAGCACCTCGAAGCCTTTCGAGGCGCCTTCTTCAATATCGTCTACATGGCACAGTGTCAGCATCGCCAGCTTCCCGCAGTCGTCAGGCCAGTGCCTGAGTGAAATCAGCCAGCAGATCCCCGATATCCTCGATGCCCACAGCGAGTCGGATCATGGAATCGGGTATGCCCATGGAGGCGCGTCGTGCGGCACCCATCTCGAAGAAAATGGTATGCGCGACCGGAATCGCCAGCGTGCGGGTGTCGCCCAGATTGCTGGAGGACACGACATACTGCAGGCGATTGAGGAAATCGAAACAGTCAATCTCGTCCACCAGTTCAATGCTCATCAGCGCGCCGAATTGCCCGAACAAGGTCGCTGCCCTGGTGTGTTGAGGATGGCTCTCGAGTCCCGGGTAATTGACCTTGCGAACACGCGGATGTGCTGCGAAGAAGCGGGCAAGAGCCAGTGCATTGCTGCTGGCACGCTCCACGCGCAAGGACATGGTTTCCGAGCCCAGCGCCAGCGTGTGCGCCGCTTCTGGTGAGAGCGTGGCGCCGAAGTCCCGCAGCCCTTTCTTCTTGAGCTGCGTCATGCCCCAGGTGCTGGACGGCCCGGTCTTGTAGTTGTCGTACAGGTGCGGGTAATCCTTCCAGTCATACAGCCCCGTGTCTGTTACGGCGCCGCCGAGCGCATCGCCATGGCCGCCGAAATATTTGGAGAGTGAATTGACGATGAACGTGGCGCCGACAGTTCGCGGGCTGAACAGCCAGGGCGTCGTAATGGTGTTGTCCACGACAAAGATCAGATTGTGCGACTTGCACAGCGCGCCAATGCCTTGCAGATCGGCGATCTGAGTGACCGGGTTGGCGATGGTTTCGACAAATACCAGGCGTGTCTCTGGACGCAGAGCAGCCTGAACGGCAGCACTGTCTGTGGCATCCACGAAACTCACTTCCACGCCAAAATTGGTGAAGGTGTTGAACAGGCTGTTGGTATTGCCGAACAGAAATGCGCTCGCAATGACATGGTCGCCCGCACGCAGCAGCGCAAACAGAATCGAGCCAATTGCCGCCATGCCAGTGGCGAAGGCGACAGTGGAATGTCCTCCCTCCATGCGGGTGATGCGGTTCTGCAGGGCATTCACCGTGGGATTCTGCTGGCGGCCATAGTTGTAGCCGGCCTTCTTGCCCTGGAACACGGCGGCCAGATCTCGAGCATCTTCATACTCGAAGGCAATCGAGGTATGCACGGCCTTGTGAAGGCTGCCGTGTTCCGGCTTGTCGCTGCGGTCGGAGTGCAGGTTGACGGTGTCGAAGTGCGCTGACTTTTCCTTGCTGCTCATGATGCGGAGGTCCTGACCTGAATCGTCACTAAGTGTTCCGGATGGCGTCGCCCTGAAAGGCGGCAGGGCGGGCAGTATATAAGAGCGCCCGGATTCTGAACACCGGACTCAGGGTGTCTCGTAGACTGGCAGCGCGGCGAGCTGGGCATCGATGGCGTCCAGGCGCTCCCGATAGGCGGGACTTGTGCGGTCCTGATACTGCTGCAGGAAATCGTCTTCGCTGAGGCCCGCATTGTCACGGGATACCTGTGGCATGTAATCCGTCTCGAGTGTGGCCGCCGCCAGATGTCCCTGCAGGCGTCGCGCCGATGCGGCATTCGCGGTCGCTGCAGTGCCGAGCGCCACCCCGGCCATGTTGGCCGTCAGATCGCTGAAACTGAAGCCTGATCGATAGCGGGCATCGTGGGCCTCCTTGCTGGTCGCCAGCAGTCCGGCAATGTCGGCACCTACGCTGGCAGTCATCGCGGCGGAACTCGTGAAGTGCTGGGCCAGGTCGGCGCGTCTCTGCAGGGTTACCGTGAGGCGTCGCATGCCCACTGTGTCGTCGTCTGCCTGTTCATTCACATAGCGGGAAACTGCCTGCAGCAGCGCGCGGTTCTCGACCACCGGGTCAGCCCCCTGTGCGACGCTGCGCTGTGCCTGTTTGAACAGGGGCGACAGCAGATCGTGAAGCGACACGTTGCGCGCGGTGTCCGGCAGCATGTCGAGAATTTCGCTCAATTGCGCCGCGTAATGGCCGATGCGGGCGTTGTCGTCGGCGCTCAGCAACAATTGTTCCGCCTGGTTCTGCACCCGGGCAATCAACTGTGGTTCCCAGTGCAGTATGAGACTGATGGAGTCCTCTTCGAAGGCAATCTCGCGGATGCTGTCCTTGAGCTGGCGAAGCGCCCCGTAGTTGACATAGCTGCTCGCCAGCCAGCGTTCTCCGATGGCCACCAGCACGCGCATGGCAGGGCCAGGAACCGGCAGTTTGCCGATCCACAGGGTGCCGAGCTGCGCACTGCCAGAGACTGCGAGAAGCTCGGCGTGCAGGTTCAGATAGGCAGGGCGCAGCGGCAGCTGCAGGGGAATACTGAGATCCAGCAGCGCGCTGTTCTGCGCGATGCTTACTTTGGCGGCGACCTCTGTCATGCGGGGGATGGTCTGCAATGCGAAGGCGGCGAGCAGGTTCAGCTCGCTCTGATCCAGCTGCAGCTGCAATTCTCCGGGTCTGCCTACTCGCGCCGGTGCATTGTCCACGATGAGGTCTTCAATGGCATTGATCGCGATGGAGTCCATGGCGACGCTGCGCGGAACAGCTGGTTGCCATTGCACTGCCAGCAGCGCCAGAAGCACAAGGAAGATCATCAGAAGTGCCAGCGCGGACAAGGCTGGTCTGAGGAAACCTGAATTGCGAGAGGTGCTCATGGCTGCTCAGCAAAAGGCTGACAAATACCTGAATTAGCTATATAAAGTACGCAATTCTCCCGTGTGATGCAGTGCACGGAAAGAGCTTGACGACGAGTCGGGAACTTGACGGTACTATCTTAGAGTGATTATGGTGCCGTCAAGCGTTTAATACCTGCTGTATTTTACAAACGCCTTACAAGGACATGCCATGAACAAAAGCCCCTGGAATACTGCTGGCGCGAGCTCCATGCACCGCGCACTGGCCTTGAGTCTGTTGCTGGCCACCCTGGTCGGCTGTGCCTCCAGCGCCAGTCAGCCCGTAGTGGATCAGGCCAGTGTCATCGAGGCGCAACGCGCAGCAGACGCTGAGGAAGCCCGGCGGGCCGCACAGGAAAGAGCCCGCATGGAAGCTGCCGAGGCTGAGCGTGTCCGTCAGGAGGCGCTGGCGCAGGCAGAAGCAGCACGAGCCGCCGAACAGGCCCGCGTGCAACAGGAAGAAGACGCCCGTCAGGCAGCTGCCGCTCAGGAGCGCCGCGCCGCACAGGCCCGCGAACAGGCGCAGCGCGATCGCATCGCCGCACTGGAAGCTCAGATTGCCGAATTGCGCGACAGCACTTCACGAGTCAGTGCCGCCAATGCCAGGCTTGACCAGGCTATTGCCGCGGCAGAGGAATTGCTCGAGGCTCTGAACGAGGAGCAGGCGAAATATGGCAATACCGATGCAGCAGGTCAGCCAGTGGAGCCACTTGAGAAGGAGCTGATCGCCGACCTGGAAGCACGCAAGGACAGACTCAAACAGGAAGCTCAGGCACTTGTGAACCAATGAGTGCAGATCTGATCGACATCAGTCAGGCGCTTGAGAAACGCAAGTTTCAGGAGCAGGACGAGCGCCTTGCGAAGATGCGTGATGCATTCCGCGCGGCACGCACCGGCAATTCCCCGCAACCACCAGCCAAGGGCAAGAGCAGCAGAAAGGGACGCAGTCGCCCGCGTTGAATTTCCCCGCAAAGCCCCTCGTCTCACACATGGCGGTACAGCCTTCAGAGCGAAGGTCACGCTTCTTCCATGTCCGCCAGGCCCCTTGATTTTCGCCACTTTCAGACGATCCGGTCAGCTTTGTTTGTACTGATCGATATGCTACAGTCCCTCCCGCTTCATCCAACAAAAACAATATGAGGGGTTACCGCAAGATGCCAGGCATGACAATTACAATATCGACATTGCTATCTCTATTCGGTTTGGGCGTGGCGTACTTCTATATGCGCCAGGTAATGAAGGTTCCTCTGGATCTTGGTCTGGATGGAGAGCAGAAATCCCGCTTGAAGTTCATACATGGTGCGATTGCTGAGGGTGCCATGGCATTCCTGAAGCAGGAGTACAAGTTTCTCAGTATTTTCATGCTGGTGTTCGCTGCCATCATTGCGGTGCTGATCGACGACAACCATACACCTGACACCCGTGAAGGGTTGTTTACAGCCGTCGCCTTCCTCTTTGGCGGCATCATCTCCATCGCCTCCGGCTACATCGGCATGATGATCGCCACACAGGGCAATGCGCGAACTACTGTTTCGGCCAAGGACAATATCGGCGATGCCTTCAAGGTGGCTCTGAACTCCGGTGCTGTGATGGGCTTTGCGCTGGTCAGCCTGGCCGTGCTCGGGTTGATAATCGTCTATGTAGTCATGAAAGCCTGGCTTCCAGCCGACCTTCCCAATCATGTGCTGATGGAAATCATCGCGGGCTTTGGCCTGGGTGGCTCAACCATCGCCTTGTTCGCGCGCGTCGGTGGCGGCATTTTCACCAAGGCAGCGGACGTCGGTGCCGATCTGGTGGGCAAGGTAGAGAAGGGCATCCCGGAAGACGATCCCCGCAATCCTGCCGTGATCGCGGACAACGTGGGTGACAATGTGGGTGACGTGGCCGGCATGGGGGCAGACCTGTTCGGTTCCTGCGCGGAAAGTACCTGTGCTGCCATGGTGATCAGTGCCGTCGTTTTCGCCGGCAATATCGATGCGCTGCTGTACCCGATTCTCATCAGTGCCGTGGGTATCCCCATCAGCCTGCTGACCATGTTCTTCGTGAAAGTGAAGACGGAAGACGATGTGTCGCCCGCCCTCATGAAACTGCTGATCATCTCCAGCGCCTTGATGGCTGTGGCCATGTTCTTCGTGACACGCTCCTTCGTGCCCGCCGAGTTCGAGATCCGCGGCGAAGCGTATACCAGCATGGGCATCTACTGGTGCTTCCTGTCAGGACTTGTCGCCGGACTGGTGGTCGGACTTCTGACCGGCTATTACACCTCAGGCGCTTTCAAGCCTGTACAGGAAGTAGCAAAGTCCTGTGAAACCGGCGCTGCAACCAACATCATTTACGGACTGGCACTTGGCTACAAATCCACAGTGCTTCCCTATATCGCCATCGCAATCGCGATCTTCGTCTCCTGGGATCTGGGTGGCATGTACGGTGTGGCGATCGGCTCACTGGGCATGCTGGGAACACTGGCTATTGCCCTGACGATCGATGCGTATGGTCCAGTCTCTGACAACGCCGGCGGCATTGCTGAAATGGCGGGCCTTCCCAAGGAAGTGCGTCGTCGTACTGACATCCTCGATGCAGCGGGCAATACCACTGCGGCCATCGGCAAAGGCTTCGCGATTGGTGCGGCGATTCTTACCTCTCTGGCCTTGTTTGCGGCCTTCCTCACCAGTGCCGATGCATTGATGCGGGAAGAGAATCCCGGCTATGACCTGCTGGCGTCGATCAACCTGCTCGATCCAGTGGTGTTCGTCAGTCTGTTCATGGGTGCCGTGCTGCCATTCCTGTTTACGGCCATGACCATGAAGTCCGTGGGCAAGGCTGCATTCGACATGATCGAAGAAGTGCGCCGTCAGTTCCGCACGATTCCAGGTCTGATGGAAGGCACCGGCAAGCCCGACTATGCACAGTGCGTGGCCATTTCTACCAAGGCAGCGCTGCGTGAAATGATTCCGCCGGGCATCCTGATCATGGGTTCTCCGCTGGTGGTAGGTTTCCTGTTCGGTGTACCGGCCGTGGCCGGCATGCTGGCGGGTTCTCTGGTCACCGGGGGCGTGCTGGCAATCGCCTCGTCCAACAGTGGCGGCGCGTGGGACAATGCGAAGAAGTACATTGAGGCTGGCAACCTGGGCGGCAAAGGCTCCGAAGTGCACAAGGCCGCAGTGGTTGGCGACACCGTTGGTGATCCGCTGAAGGATACATCCGGTCCGTCGCTGAACATTCTGATCAAACTGTCTGCGATTCTGTCGCTGGTGTTTGCACCGTTCTTCGTGCAGTACGGTGGCATCCTGATTGGCGGCTGAGTACTGAAGCTGTTGAAGAAAGGGCTGCGCTTGCAGCCCTTTTTTTTGCCTTGCTATTGCCGGGGCGATTCAAAGCCGCGGCCGGCGCTCAAAGTGGTACATCAGCCACTCCGCAGATTCACCAGGCTCGCCCGTGCGCGGGTCTTCCCAGTGCACCACGGCCTTGCGGACGCATTGATAGATTCGAAACGACTGCGTGTCTTCGATGATCAGCCCGCGCACCGACGGGTTGAGTGGGTAGTTGGAAATCTCTGCCAGCCTCCAGTCATCGGCCATGGTGTCGACGACGCAGGCATTGCCGCTCAGCAGATCGAGGTATGGCAGTTCCTGCTCTGCCCAGGCCTGTGCGGGAACCAGTAGATTCACGTCAAGGTGAATGTCCGGCATTGCGGGTTCATCAGGCTTCACGATCACCTGTGTCAAACGCAGAGCAAGATCTCCCTGGTTTTGTGCGACCACGCGCAGCCCGGCATCGCTGCGGGCATTCCAGGCGCCTGAGTAGATGGCGAACTTGACTGGCAGCAGGCTCTCTTCGGTCTCGACGTCGTTGCCTGTCAGCCCTTGAGAAAAGGCCGCAGAGGACAGTAGCAGGCTGAGACTGGCGGCAAGTCTGGCTCGCAGAATCACGGTATTTCCTTGCGCGGGCAGCACGCGCATGAGAATGGAAGTCGAGGTGAGCGTAGCGCAGTCCCTGCCGTTTTGCCATGCCGGCTGCCGCGCTGCGACACTGTGTCGCCGGGGTATTCAACAGGCCGGCATCCGGTGATAATGCCCGGCAAGTCACTGCATCCTGCGGCTGCACATAGCGCTGAAGACAAGAGAGCAAAGAGTGGAAAAACTGAAGGGCGTCAAACATCTCATCTGTGTGGCCTCGGGAAAAGGGGGGGTGGGCAAGTCCACCACCTCCGTCAATCTTGCACTGGCACTGCATCGACGCGGCGCAAGAGTGGGCCTTCTGGATGCCGATATCTACGGGCCCAGTCAGCCGCTCATGCTGGGTGTGGCACCCGGCACCCGTCCTCGAATCGTCAACGGAAAATTCATGGAGCCAGTGCCTGCCCATGGCATCGCGTCGAACTCCATGGGCTACCTGGTGGATCCGACCACTGCGATGGCATGGCGTGCACCCATGATCGTTGGCGCCTTCAATCAGATTCTCAAGGACACGCTCTGGGGCGAGCTTGATTACCTCATCGTTGACATGCCTCCGGGGACTGGAGATATTCAGCTGACGCTTGCGCAGCAGGTGCAGGTGACAGGGGCGGTAATCGTCACCACGCCACAGGATGTTGCATTGCTGGACGCCCGCAAGGGCATGGAGTTGTTCCGCAAGGTGAATGTGCCACTGCTGGGCGTCGTCGAGAACATGGGCACGCATATCTGCTCTGCATGTGGTCACGAAGAAGCAATTTTTGGAACGGGCGGAGGAGCATTGCTGTCCCGTGACTACGACACGGAACTCCTCGGTTCGCTGCCACTGGACCTGGCCATCCGCGAAAATACCGATCGCGGCACCCCGATTGTCGTGGCCTTGCCCGATGGCGCAGTAGCGCAGGCCTATCTGGCACTGGCCGACCGCGTCATGGAAAAAGTGGAGGCCTTGTCGGTTCGCGGCAGCCAGACGCCGACCATCAGCATCACTGACGATTGAACTCACACACACTTCAAGGGGAACGGGTTTGGACGCGATCAATGCAATGCTCATCACACTGGATGGAATTCTCGCTGGCTCCTCCTGGTTCCCCTACCTGCTGCTGTTCACAGGATTGTTCTTCACGCTGTATCTGAAGTTTCCGCAAGTGCGCTACTTCCGCCATGCCATCAAGGTGGCACGCGGTCAGTACGATCGGGAGGGGGCACCCGGCGACGCATCACACTTCCAGGCGCTCACAACTGCGCTGGCCGGCACCGTTGGCACCGGCAACATCGGCGGTGTGGCATTTGCCTTGTTTCTGGGCGGGCCTGCCGCGCTGTTCTGGATGTGGATGACGGCTTTTCTGGGCATGACGACGAAGTTCGTGGAAGTGACCTTGTCGCACAAATACCGCGTGAAGACTGCCGATGGCACGATGGCAGGCGGGCCGATGTACTACATGGAGTACGGGCTCAAATCCCGCTGGCTGGCCATTCTGTTCGCAGTGGCTGCAGTGCTGACTTCCTTCGGCATTGGCAACTTCCCGCAGATCAACAGCATCGCCGCCGGGCTTGAAGGCTCGTTCGACATCAGCCCTCTGATCTCCGGTGCAGTGCTGACAGTCGTTCTTGGTCTGGTCATTGTCGGGGGCATTCACCGTATTGCTCAGGTTGCCTCGAAGCTGGTTCCCCTCATGTCATTCATCTACATTGCCGGCGCACTGGCCGTCATCATTCCGAACTTCGGCAATGTCGGGCCTGCCATCGTGGCCATTTTCGCGGATGTGTTCACTGGCACTGCTGCCACCGGAGGATTCCTGGGGGCCAGCATTGCCTACGCCTTCAATCGCGGGGTCAATCGCGGCCTCTTCTCCAACGAGGCGGGCCTCGGATCTTCCTCCATCGCTCACTCTGCGGCCAGAACCGACGAGCCCGCTGACGAAG
>CAYWMC010000076.1:0-8597 GCA_964459345.1 uncultured Klebsiella sp.
GGCCTGATCACGATCGAGTGGAATCACACACTGGAGGAAGTACTGGGGGACGAAATGGGCGTCACGGGACTGCGCATTGCCAGCGCGCTGGACGGCAGTCACAAGTCTTTGCAGGTTGACGGTGTGTTCATTGCCATTGGTCACAAGCCCAACTCGGACATCTTCGAAGGCCAGCTGGAACTACACAATGGCTATGTCGTCATTCACAGCGGCATCAACGGCAATGCGACTCAGACCAGTGTGCCGGGAGTATTCGCTGCCGGCGACATCGCCGACCACATCTATCGCCAGGCCATCACGTCTGCGGGCTTCGGTTGCATGGCCGCGCTGGACGCCGAGAAGTTTCTCGACAACTGATTCCGCTGGCCGCGAGGCACCAGACCATGTCGAAACTGCCCTGGTTGAGTGAGACCGAGCTGCATTTCCCCCCAGTCACCCGCGCACTGCGCGACCCCGACGGCCTGCTGGCCGTCGGCGGCGACCTGCGTCCCGAGCGCCTCGTGAAAGCCTATGAGTCAGGCATCTTCCCGTGGTTTCAGGAGGAGCCCATTCTCTGGTGGTCACCCTCCACGCGCATGGTGCTGCATCCAGAGGAACTGCATGTCTCACGCAGCATGCAGAAACTGCTGCGACAACGGCACTACCAGGTCACACTCGACACCGCCTTCGCCCGCGTCATTGAACAATGTGCGCTGACCCGGGAAGTGTATCCGGGCACCTGGATCACGCCTGCAATGCAGCGGGCCTATTGTCAGCTGCATGCGCAGTCCATCGCGCATTCGGTGGAGGTTTGGCAGGAGGGCGAGCTGGTGGGTGGCCTGTATGGCATCGCCATGGGGCAGCTGTTTTTCGGCGAGTCCATGTTCAGCCTGCGCAGCAACGCGTCCAAGACGGCTCTCATCTGGCTGACCAGGCAGTTGCAGGCCTGGCACTTTCAACTGGTCGATTGTCAGGTGCCCAGCGAACATCTGCGCAGCCTGGGGGCCCGCGAAATGCATAGAACCGAATTCCAGCTGTATCTGCAGCGCTTTCGCGAGAGTCCCGGCCACCCGGGACACTGGCAAATGGAGATCACTGCCGATGAGCTCTGACGACATACAGGCTCTGCGCTTCTTCCAGACCAAGGCCCATGCCTGCAGTTACCTTGCCGACCGGGAAGCCCGCACGGTCTTCATGGACCCTGAGCAGCCCGTCACCTCGCGCCTGTACAGCAGGCTGATCACCGCCGGATTTCGTCGCAGCGGGCTGCACTTGTACCGCCCTGGCTGCGATCACTGCGAGGCCTGCATATCCTGTCGCGTGCGGGTGCATGAGTTCACTCACAACAAGCGTTTCGCCCGCCTCTGGAAGCGCAATCAGGATTTGCGGAGTGCCGAGATCGCAACACCCGATACGCCTGAACTTTTCGAGCTCTACTGCCGCTATATCACGCAAAGGCATCCGGACGGCGATATGTATCCTCCCAGTCTCGAGCAGTATCGCGCATTCATAGCAGCTTCGACGCCGACTACCCGCTTCTACACGTTTCATGACGGCCTGAAGCTGGTGGCGCTCTGTGTGCTGGATGAACTGGATCATGGCCTGTCGGCGATGTATACCTTCTTCGATCCCGATCTCGCCGCGCGCTCACTGGGTACCTATGTGATTCTGTGGCAGATCGAGAAGGCCCGCCGCCTGAATCTTCCATGTCTGTATCTGGGTTACTGGATCAGAGACTGCGACAAGATGCGTTACAAGACAGACTTTCGTCCGCTCGAGTTGCTGATTGGCACAAAGTGGCTACTGTTGAACTGAGCGGAGCAGATCGAACCTGTTTCCCGTCAGAATTGCGCGAATTTTTGCTTATCCGCCCCGGATGAGGCAAAATGCGCGCACGTTTTTGTCCCGGCACACAGTCCGTGCCCGTTTACCCAAATCAGGAATGCTTGTTGATGGCAAAAGAAGATCAGATCGAAATGGATGGTGAGGTCGTGGATACACTGCCCAATACCATGTTTCGTGTGAAGCTGGAGAACGGCCACATCGTGACGGCGCACATCTCCGGCAAGATGAGAAAGAACTATATCCGCATACTGACCGGTGACCAGGTCAAGGTGGAACTGACGCCCTACGACCTCAGCAAAGGCCGCATTACCTACCGCGCCCGCTAAGCCAGCGAGGGGCTCACCCCTCGCTTCTGCTCAACTCCCTGCCTTCTGCGCTGCGTCGACCGGTAATGGCGAGCTTGACCTCGTCATTGACGATAGACACCTGGACTTCACCTCCGTCAATGAGTTCGCCGAAGAGTATTTCTTCCGCCAGCGCTTTCTTCAGCTTGTCCTGAATCAGCCTACCCATTGGCCGTGCTCCCATGGTCTCGCTGTAGCCGTGCTGTACAAACCAGTCCCGGGCAGAGTCATCCACGTGCAGAGTGACCTTCTTGTCATCCAGCTGCACCTGCAACTCCACCAGAAATTTGTCGACCACAGTGCGGATCGTCTCGATGGTGAGCGCGCCGAACTGGACGATGGCGTCCAGACGGTTGCGGAACTCGGGTGTGAAGATCTTCTTGATGGCTTCCATGCCATCAGTGCTGTGATTCTGCCGACTGAAGCCGATGGAAGCGCGCGACATCTCCTGCGCTCCGGCATTGGTAGTCATGATCAGAATGACATTGCGGAAATCGGCCCTGCGGCCATTGTTGTCCGTCAGGGTGCCGTGATCCATTACCTGCAACAGCAGATTGAACACATCCGGGTGCGCCTTTTCGATCTCGTCCAGCAGGAGCACGCAATGCGGCGCCTTGGCGATGGCTTCCGTCAGCAGTCCGCCCTGATCGAAACCGACATAGCCGGGCGGCGCGCCAATCAGTCTGGAAACGGTGTGCCGCTCCATGTATTCCGACATGTCGAACCGCAACAGCTCGATACCCAGAATCTTCGCCAGCTGACGACTGACTTCTGTCTTGCCAACTCCCGTAGGGCCTGAAAACAGGTACGAGCCGATCGGCTTGTCCGGATGATTGAGGCCGGCCCGTGAAAGCTTGATGGCCGAGGCAAGATTGTCGATGGCCTCGTTCTGGCCAAACACCACCATGCGCAGGTTTTCTTCCAGATTCTTCAACGCCTGGGTATCGGAGGTGGAAACATGCTTCGGCGGAATGCGCGCGATGGCAGCCACTACCTTCTCCATATCCTGCGCCTGGATCAGCTTCTTGCGTTTGCTGGCGGGCTGCAGGCGCTGGTAGGCACCGGCTTCGTCGATCACATCAATGGCCTTGTCGGGCATGAACCGATCGTTGATGTAGCGCCCGGCGAGCTCCGAAGCCGCCCGCAGCGCATTGTCGCTGTAGCGCAGGTCATGGTGCTCCTCGAAGCGCGATTTGAGTCCCTTGAGGATGCGATAGGTGGTTTCCACATCCGGTTCGTTCACGTCGATCTTCTGGAAGCGGCGCGACAAGGCGCGGTCCTTCTCGAAAATACCCCTGTATTCCTGATACGTGGTGGAACCCACGCACCGCAGGTCACCCGAGGTGAGCACGGGTTTGAGCAGATTCGAGGCATCCATCACCCCGCTTGAGGCAGCGCCGGCACCGATGATGGTGTGAATCTCGTCGATGAACAGGATGGCCTTCGGATTCTTCTTCAGCTCGCCAAGCAAGGCCTTGAAGCGCTTCTCGAAATCGCCACGGTACTTGGTGCCTGCCAGCAGGGAGCCGAGATCCAGGGAATAGATCACGTTGCCCCGGAGAATGTCCGGCACCTGCTCTTCCACAATCATTCTGGCAAGGCCTTCAATGACGGCAGTCTTGCCGACACCCGATTCCCCTACCAGCAAGGGATTGTTCTTGCGTCGTCGCGACAGCACCTGAATGACCCGGGTAATTTCCTCTTCACGGCCTATCAGCGGATCGATCTTGCCCAGCAGGGCCTGCTCGTTCAGGTTGGTGGCAAAACTCTCCAGAGCACTGGCCGCGCGTTCCGGCGCTTCTTCCTCATTGTCCCGAGGCTGGGGAGACTCTGGCTGCCCGTCATGGCCCGGCACTTTGGAGGTGCCGTGGGTGATGTAATTGACCACATCGATGCGTGCAATGTCCTGCTGGCGCAGAAGGTATACAGCATGACTTTCCTGCTCGCTGAAAATTGCGACCAGCACATTGGCACCGGTCACTTCGCGCTTGCCGGACGATTGCACGTGAAACACCGCGCGCTGCAACACACGCTGGAATCCCAGCGTAGGTTGTGTCTCCCGGCCTTCTTCCGGTTCCGGGATCACAGGGGTGGTGGAATCGACGAACTCGGTGAGTTCCGTGCGCAGGCGGGCAATATTGGCCCCACAGGCAAGCAGCACATCCGCGGCAACTTCGTTGTCCAGGAGCGCAAGGAGCAGATGCTCCACCGTCATGTATTCATGACGCTTCTTGCGGGCTCCCGAAAAGGCGCTGTTCAAAGTGACTTCAAGATCTTTGCTCAACATGATTCAGTCTTCCGGTTATCTGTCCACTTCCACATTGCAAAGCAGCGGTTGTTCACATTCTCGCGAATAGTCATTGACCTGCTGCGCTTTGGTTTCCGCGACGTCCTTGCTGAACACTCCACATACCGCCTTGCCCTCAGTATGCACCTTCAGCATGATCTGCGTCGCCTTCTCCACGTTCAT
Organism: uncultured Klebsiella sp.; assembly: GCA_964459345.1. Taxonomy (GTDB): domain Bacteria; phylum Pseudomonadota; class Gammaproteobacteria; order Pseudomonadales; family Pseudohongiellaceae; genus UBA5078. The sequence continues at coordinate 4,639 of CAYWMC010000076.1, forward strand.
GGCAAAGAAAGAACACAGGACATCTACCACGAAGTCCATCGGAGTGTAGTCATCATTGAACAGCACAACTTTGTACAGTGGTGGTTGTGCAAGTTTGGGGCGGACAGAGGATGTTGCAAGGCCGCTGTCGCGTTCTTCTCCCGAGCCGGCGTTCCATTCCCCCATTGCCAGCTCTCGCTGTTCTGGCGGGTTTGACGGGTGTCTTTCAATCTTCCACATCGTCTGCAATTTCCTGTTTCCATGCGATGAATGCTGGGTTAGCTGCCAGCGCTGGCCGGACAGTGAACACGCCAATCATACGCCGTATACGTGCTCGAAAGGTAAACGATTCACTGCATCGGCTCGTCGACAGGAGACCTGCCTGGCCCGGCCTTCCGTGCATCGCAGAGGCATAGCGGCCTGACACGGGTCCGGCCACGATAATTGACAAGCCCAAATCATTGCGTTATACGAAGTGGGCTAGTGGTTTTCCTAGGTAAACAATAACAACAAAACGTTACACAGGAGTATTGCCATGAGTACTGGGCAAGTGAAGTGGTTCAACAACGCAAAAGGCTTTGGATTCATTCTTCCGGACAATGGCGGCGACGATCTGTTCGCTCACTACTCCGCAATCGGAATGGATGGTTACAAGACCCTCAAGGCAGGGCAGACAGTCACCTTCGAGACCATCGAAGGCCCCAAGGGACTGCACGCTGCCAATATTCGACCGATTGGTCAGGAGCATGCACAGTCACAGACCGGAGACGGCAGCTGACTGCACACGTGACGCAACGCCCCTGAGCATACCTTCGCGCGGCGCCACCCTCATCGGATAGAGTCATCCAATGAGGGTGCCGTGCATTGTTGCTTACACGCTGGCAATGGCGGCGTTGAACGTGGCACTCGGGCGCATGGCCTGGGAGGCTTTCTGATTGTCCGGTTGATAATACCCACCGATATCCAACGGTTTTCCCTGCACGCCATTGAGTTCTGCAACGATGCGCGCTTCGTTTTCCGTCAGCAGCTTTGCCACGGGCGCGAAACGAGCCTGCAACTCTGCATCTGCCGTCTGTGCCGCCAGCGCCTGCGCCCAGTAGAGAGCCAGGTAGAAATGACTGCCGCGGTTGTCCAGATGACCCACACGCCGCGTCGGCGATTTGTCATTGTCCAGGAACAGACCGGTCGCCTTGTTCAAGGTATCTGCGAGCACTTGCGCTTTCTTGTCGCCGGTCTTCATGGCGAGATCTTCGAGTGATACGGCCAGTGCAAGGAATTCACCGAGCGAATCCCAACGCAGATGCCCTTCTTCGAGGAACTGCTGCACATGTTTCGGTGCAGAACCACCAGCGCCGGTCTCGAACAACCCACCACCGGCCAGCAATGGCACAATCGACAGCATCTTCGCGCTGGTGCCCAGCTCGAGAATCGGGAACAGATCGGTCAAATAATCGCGCAGCACATTGCCAGTCACCGAAATGGTGTCCTTGCCTTCTCGAATGCGTTCCAGTGAAAAACGGATCGCTTCCACCGGCGCCATGATGCGAATATCAAGGCCTTCGGTATTGTGATTCTGCAGATAGACCTGCACCTTCCTGATCAGTTGCACATCGTGGGCGCGCTTGTCGTCCAGCCAGAATATGGCCGGCGTTGCTGTAGCCCGTGCACGCACCACCGCGAGTTTCACCCAGTCCTGCACGGGAAGATCCCGCGTCTGACACATGCGCCAGATGTCGCCTTCTTCAACCTGGTGTTCAAAAACCACGGCGCCTGCGGCATTCACAACCCGTACAACGCCATTGGCCGGCACCTTGAACGTCTTGTCGTGGGAACCATACTCTTCTGCCTTCTGTGCCATCAGGCCCACGTTGGCGACACTGCCCATGGTGCTGACATCGAACGCCCCATGCTTCTTGCAGAAGTCGATGGTCTCCTGATAAATACCGGCGTAGCAGCGATCGGGAATCATGGCCTTGGTGTCATGCAGCTTGCCGTCTGTTCCCCACATCTGACCGGACGCGCGAATGGCCGCAGGCATGGAGGCATCCACAATGACATCACTGGGGACGTGCAGATTGGTGATGCCCTTGTCGGAATCCACCATGGCCAGCGCCGGGCGGGTCTTGTACACCGCCTGAATGTCGGCCTCGATCTGTTCACGCTGCGCCTGCGGCAACTTCTTGATCTTCTCGTACACATCGCCCAGGCCGTTGGCCGGATCAACGCCCAGCTCCCTGAACACAGTTGCATGCTTGGTGAATACGTCTTCGAAATACACCGTGACTGCGTGACCGAACATGATCGGGTCAGAGACCTTCATCATGGTGGCCTTCAGATGCAGGGACAACAGCACGCCGGAGCGTGATGCATCGGCGATCTGCTCGGCGAAGAACTTGCGCAGCTGGGCGCAGCGCATGACAGACGCGTCAATGATCTCGCCGGCCTGCAACGCTGTCTTTTCCTTCAGCACTTTGACCGCGCCGTCGGTGCCCACGAATTCGATGCGGACATTGTCAGCCGCCGCCATGACCGCAGACTTCTCGCTGGAATAGAAATCCCCGTCAGTCATGTGCGCGACATGGGACTTGGAGTCAGGGCTCCACTTGCCCATGGAATGCGGATTCTTGCGCGCGTACTCCTTGACCGGTGCAGCCACGCGGCGATCTGAATTGCCTTCCCGCAGTACCGGATTCACCGCGCTGCCCAGCACTCTGGCATAGCGTGCCTTGATGTCCTTCTCTGCGTCTGTGACGGCCACTTCGGGGTAATCCGGAATTGCGTAACCGTGGGACTGCAATTCCTTGATCGCAGCCTGCAACTGCGGAATCGACGCGCTGATATTGGGCAGTTTGATGATGTTGGCTTCCGGTGTCTGCGCCAGCTCGCCAAGCTCTGCCAGGGCATCGGACTGGCGCTGCGCGGGTGTCAGCACATCGGCGAAATTGGCAATGATGCGACCCGCCAGCGAAATGTCCTTGGTCGTGACGTCGATGCCTGCCGGCTTTGCGAATGCCTGAATGATTGGCAGCAGAGAATAGGTGGCAAGCGCAGGCGCTTCGTCAGTGATGGTGTAAATAATCGTTGGAGCATTGGTCATGATTTTTCCTTGATTACGTGGACAGACTTCACCAGAGGTCTTCAGTGACGGGATACGGGAATTGATCTCTACACTGCGGGGATTTGTAAGAGCTTGATGCTCAAGCTGAAACTGGCGGCATTGTAGCAGCAGCTCTTTTGTTAGAATAGCCGCCCGCCACCCGCAGAGCAGACCCATGGCCAGACTGATTCTCCTCAACAAGCCCTACGACATGTTGTCGCAGTTCACCGATGACGCCGGACGCCCCACTCTGGCCAATTGCGTGAACGTGCCTGGCTTCTACCCGGCCGGGCGCCTGGATCGCGACTCCGAGGGGCTGTTGCTGCTGACTGATGACGGGCGCCTGCAGCAGAAGATCAGCGACCCACAACACAAGATGGGCAAGGTCTACTGGGCGCAGGTGGAAGGGCTGGCCAGCGACGACGCCCTGGCCCGGCTGAGCACGGGAGTTCTCTTGAACGATGGCATGACCAGGCCGGCAAAGGCGCGGTTGTTGACTGAACCGACGCTCTGGGCGCGCACGCCGCCGATCCGCGAGCGCCGCAATATCCCGACAACCTGGCTGGAAATCACATTGTTCGAGGGACGCAACCGCCAGGTCCGGCGCATGACCGCTGCCATCGGCCTGCCGACGCTGCGCCTGGTGAGGGCTGCGATCGGCCCATGGTCACTGGGCGCTCTGCAGCCCGGGGAATGGACCATGCTGGAGGTCTAGCGAGTTTCCCAGCGCGCGCGTGCCTGTTCGTCGGCGCTGCGGCTCTCGATCCAGCGGGAATCAGCCTCTGTGCGCTGTTTCTTCCAGAACGGTGCCCGGGTCTTGAGGTAGTCCATGATGAACTCGGCCGCCGCGAAGGCGTCGCCACGATGGGTACTGGCAATGCCG
>CAYWMC010000077.1:0-8568 GCA_964459345.1 uncultured Klebsiella sp.
GTGGGAGCGGGCCCTGCCCGCGAACTGGCATTACCTGCGTCGATCGCGGGCAAGGCCCGCTCCCACAGGCCAGGCCCGCTCCCATAGGCAAGGCCCTCTCCCACAGGACCACCCTTCCGTGCGGCATCATGCCGCATGGACGGGTGGTGCCGAAGGCACAACAATGGCCTCATATCCCCCACATGAGGCGCCACGTGCCATGTCATTCAGCAAATCGCTCTTCCACACCAGCATGCTTCTCGGCCTTGCCGCCATCTCGTCTGCCGCTTTCGCAGACGATGTCGCTCTGCGCTTCGCCGCCGAGGTGAATGGCGAAGCCTTCGCCTGCGGCCAGGACTATTCCCCCGTCGGCACTACCGGCTCCACCGTGACGCCGGGCGACTACCGCTTCTTCATCTCCTCTGTCGCTCTCCTGGATGCAGCCGGCAATGCCGTTCCCGTGGAACTGACGCAGGACGGCATGTGGCAGCACGCCAATCTGGCCCTGCTGGACTTCGAGAACGGCACTGGCCCCTGCATCAATGGCAATGGCGCGCTGAACGATGTGGTCAAGGGCACTGTGCCCGCCGGCCAGTACACCGGCGTGCAGTTCACCATGGGTGTGCCTTTCGAACTGAATCATGCCGATGTGGTGCTGGCGCCCTCCCCCCTGAACCTCAGTGCCATGTTCTGGAACTGGCAGGGTGGTCACCGCTTCCTGAAAGTGGATATGAGCACCTCGGGACGTCCGATCACTGAAGAAGATCTCAAGCGCGCGTCTGCCCCCATGTCGATGCGCATGGCCATGCCGGCCGGTGGCGGCAATGCCATGCCAAACGCGATGCCTGGCGGCATGCCGCGCGGTGCGGCGCCTGCCGAGGGCGGTGATGAAGAAGCGGCTGGTTTCGTCGTACATCTGGGCAGCACCGGCTGTGCGGCCGCGTCGCGCACCACGGCGCCGGAAGCTGCCTGCGCGAACCCCAATCTGGTCACTGTGACGTTCGAGAATTTCGACATCGCCAAGGGTGTGGTGGTGGCCGACATCGGCAAGGTGCTGGCCAACGCCAATGTGGATGTGAATACGCCGGACACCGCGCCAGGCTGCATGTCGGGCCTGCGTGACCCCGAGTGTGGCGAAGTGCTGCGCGCCTTCGGCTTTGCCGTGGGCGACGCGGCCCCTGTGGCTCAGCAGTTCTTCCACGCCCGATGAAGCGCCTGCTGCTGCCAGCCCTGTTGCTGGCGGGCGCCGCGCTGCAGCAGGCAGGCAGCGCCGCCGAGCCAGGTGCCACCTCTGCGCCGGCCGCAAACCCGGCCGCCTACGATTGGGGACTGCCCGCCTGGGTGCCTCCGCCCCGCGTGCCTGCCGACAATCCCATGAGCCAGGCCAAGGTCACCCTTGGCCGTCATCTTTTCTACGACAAGCGCCTGTCGCTGGACAACTCGATGTCCTGCAGCACCTGCCACATTCAGGCACAAGGCTTCACCGACGGGCAGGCCACGTCGCCCGGCATCAACGGCGTGCGTGGTGCGCGCAGTGCCATGGCGCTGGTCAACGTGGCCTATCTGCCGTCCCTGACCTGGGCCAATCCGCTCATGAACGCACTGGAGACCCAGGCACTGGTGCCCATCTTCGGCTCGCATCCTGTGGAAATGGGAATGGAAGGTCAGGAAGCCCTGCTCTTGTCGCGCCTGGCAGAGGACGAGCGCTATGTGAGCATGTTCCGCGAGGCCTTTCCTGACAGCGATGGCGCCATCACGCTGGACACCGTCACCAAGTCCATCGCCAGTTTCGAGCGCAGTCTGCTGGCGTTCCGGGCGCCCTACTATCGTTTCAAGTACGAGGGCGAGCGTGACGCCATGAGTGAATCCGCGCTGCGTGGCGAGGAACTGTTCTTCGGTGAGAAGTTCGAGTGCTATCACTGCCACGGCGGGCTGAGCTTCACCGACAATCTGGTGCACTCCCGTCTGCCCTTCGAGGAACTGGGCTACCACAACACGGGGCTGTACAACGTGGATGGGCTGGGGGCCTACCCCATGGCCAATCCGGGCCTTCGCGAGGTGACGGACAACCCGGCGGACGAAGGCAAGTTCCGCACGCCGACCTTGCTCAACATCGCGCTGACGGCGCCCTACATGCACGATGGCTCGATTCCCACGCTGGAGCAGGTGCTCACCGAGCACTACGCCCGCCAGGGCCGCGCGGTGCATGAAGGCCAGCCGCCGAATCCGAACCGCAGTGCCTTTATCGTGGGCTTTCAGTTCACCGACGAGGAAATTGCCGACATGCTGGCGTTCCTGAACAGCCTGACGGACGACCTGTTCCTGAAGAACCCCGCCCACGGGGATCCGTTCGCCCCGTAGCAGTTTCTGGTCGGCAGCAATGTGGGAGCGGGCCTGGCCTGTGGGAGCGGGCCTGGCCCGCTCCCACAGGCAGCTCCCACATCTGCCTGCCTTCTCCCGTCGTATACTTCACCCACACTGACTACCCCGCTCCAGGAGCTCCATCATCACCGCCCCCATCGCCATCCACTGGTTCCGCCAGGACCTTCGGCTCGCCGACAATCCCGCCCTGCACGCCGCCGCGCTGTCGGGCAGCGTCCTGCCTGTCTACATTCTGGACGACCTCCACAGCGGCGAATGGGCCATGGGGGGCGCCAGCCGCTGGTGGCTGCATCACTCCCTGACGCAGCTGAATGCCAGCCTGGGCGGTCGCCTGCTGGTGCTGCGCGGCGACCCGCTGCACCTGTTGCCAGCGCTCGTGCAGCAGAGCCAGGCACATGCCGTGCACTGGAACCGTTGCTACGAGCCCTGGCGCATCGCCCGCGACAAGCAACTCAAGGAACTCCTGCTGGCGCAGGGTACCGCCGTGCACAGCCACAATGGCTCACTGCTGTGGGAACCCTGGCAGGTGCTCAAGAGCGATGGCACGCCCTACCAGGTCTTCACGCCCTTCTACCGGCGCGGCTGCCTGGCCGCCACGGCGCCGCGCACCCCGCTGCCAACCCCGGCAGCGCTGCAGATTCACACGGCGCCGGGTGCCGGCCAGACAGGCATCGACGCACTGGCACTGCTGCCCCGCATTGCATGGGACGCCACCATGATCAGCACCTGGCGGGTGGGCGAGGCAGCGGCCACTGCGCGGCTGCAGGAATTTCTTGCCGGGGGGCTGAAGGGCTACAAGGAAGGCCGCAACTTCCCGCAGCGACCGAATGTCTCGCGCCTGTCACCCCATCTTCACCATGGTGAGCTGTCGCCGAATCAGGTGTGGTACGAGGCACAGCGGCAGGGGCTGGAACAGGGGGTGGAGGCCGATCTGGACTGCTTTCAGTCCGAACTGGGCTGGCGCGAATTCTCGTACTCGCTGCTCTATCACAAGCCGGCGCTGAGTCGCGTGCCCCTGCAGAGCAAGTTCGCACGCTTCCCCTGGCTGGAAGACACCAGCCTGCTGCGCGCCTGGCAGCGCGGCCAGACGGGCTACCCGCTGGTGGATGCCGGCATGCGGGAGCTGTGGCAGACAGGTTACATGCACAATCGCGTGCGCATGGTGGTGGGCTCGTTTCTGGTGAAGAATCTGCTGACCCACTGGCACCGTGGCGAGGAGTGGTTCTGGGATTGTCTGGTGGATGCCGATCTGGCCGCCAACAGCGCCAGCTGGCAGTGGATTGCGGGCTGCGGGGCCGATGCGGCGCCCTATTTCCGGGTGTTCAATCCGGTGACGCAGAGCGAGCGCTTCGACCCCGAAGGCGTCTATATCCGCCGTTATGTTCCAGAACTGGCGCGACTGCCCGACAAGTATCTGCACGATCCGGCGTCGGCACCGGCCAGCGTGCTGAGTGCCGCGGGCGTGACACTGGGTCTGCACTATCCGCATCCGGTGGTGAATCTGAAGGACTCACGGGAGCGCGCCCTGGCCGCCTTCAAGGGCTTGTGACGCCGCCGTTCAGACTGTCGAGGAAGGCGCGCAACTGCCGTTTCTCGACGGCACGCAGCCCCAATGGCTTGGCCTCGTTGTGCCCGAGCAGCGCCAGCTCGGCGCGGTCATAGTGCTCGATCACGTCTTCCAGCGTGGCGATCTGCCCGGCGTGCATATAGGGCGCGGTGGCCGCCAGATTGCGCAGGCCTGGCGTGCGCTGGGCGCCCCGCATCTCGTCGCCGCCCCGTGCGAAGCGCAGCTCCTGACAGTCCTGCGGCGCAGCATCGCTGTAAGGGCCAAGGCAGTTGAACACATCGGCCTGCGCCAGACGCAATCCCCGGGAGCGTCCCGACGAAGGCATCACTCCCGGCGCATTGAGCACTGCGGTATTGTGGAACGCGTTATTGGTAAACAGCGGGCCATTGTGGCAGTTCACGCATTGCGCCTTGCCGATGAACAGCCGCAGCCCGGCGAGCTCGGCCCGCGTCAGCGAGTCCGGCTGCAACACCTGCGCATCCGTGGACAGGCGCGCGACATACTCATCGAATGCCGCCGCACCGGGCTGCAATTGCCGCTGCCAGGCGGCCAGTGCCTTGCCCGCGTTGCTGAAGACCTGATTGATGTGGTGCTGATCCTGTTCAGCAAGTGCGTGCCAGGCCGCCTGCCAGTGCGCGTCGCCCAGCGGGGACGCCGCCGGGAACTGCCCGGCGTCCGCAATGCGCAGTGCGAGATCGCCTGGCTCCGGGAACAGCGCGTCGTAGAGCGGCCGGTACACGGGGTCCGTCAACAGCAGCCGTGCCACGTCCACCCGATTGCTGCCGTGTTCGCGGGGGTTCTCCAGCGGCTCCAATGCCTGCGACCAGAGACTGTCCTTGCGGCCGTCCCAGTACAGCCAGGGACTGTAGGCGGCACCCACCAGACTCATGGCACTGCGGTCCACCTGCGCCATGCCGACGGCACGCGCCAGGCCATCGGTGAACTGCAATGCCGGCTGGTGACAGGTGGCACAGGACACCTGGCCAGACGCGCTGAGCCGCGTGTCGAAGAACAGCCGCCCGCCCAGTGCTGCCGCCTGGGGATTGTCTGCGACGGCGTTGCCGGGATCGGCCGGCACGGGGGGAAGACTTTGCAGTGCCAGGCTCTGCAGCGTGGCCAGCTCTGCGCTGCTCCACACACGGGGCAAGGGCGCGGGCACGTTCTGCCAGAGCGAATACCCTGCCAGCAACAGGCAGATGCCAGTCAGTAGCTTGCGGAAACGTGGCGTCACAACTCATCCTTCCAGAACACTGACAGCGCAGGCATCACAGACGCAGCGCCACGGTGGCCGAGTACTGCTGTTGCTGGTGCTCGATCTCCACCTGCAGCAGCCACTCCCCCGCCATGTGAAAGCGCACCCCTTCCAGCAGATAGCGGCCCTCGCCAAGATAGCTTGTCACCTGGGGCCGTGTGGCGAGACCGTGGTCATGGGCTGGCATGCCGCCTTCCACGCGAATGCTGGCGTCTGCCATGGGCGCGCCCGCGGGCGTGCGCAACGTGATGATCCAGCTGTGCATCACGTTCAAGGGTATTGGCTCCTGCTGACTTTGCGCAGTCACCTGCACACCTTCACTGTGCTGCGTGGTGAGCTGCGCCAGCGACTGGTTTGCCAGCAGCAGGAATGCGATGCCGAATAACGCGCGCATCATGCCAGCCTCCCCGGCAAGGTCTGCAGACGTGCAGTCAGGATGCGCCGCAGCGCTGGCAGAGCCAGCAGGGCCAGCGCCCACCACCCGCGACTGTGCCACCAGGGCGCCCCTACCGAAAAGGGGAACACGGCGTAGTACTCCTGCTGGCTTGCCGGATTCGGCGCACTCACGATGCCGACGTAGTCGCCGGCCTCGGCGAAGGGGAACAGCACGCTCAAAATGCCGTCGGTCTGCGGCTCGGCGCGTTGCCGGAACACAGTCAATGCGTCGAGATCGCCCATGGCCTGCAAGTGCTCCCAGCGCACGAAGCGACCCAGTGGCGAGGTGTTGCGCAGGATGCGGAATTCCACCGGCACCTCACGCAGGGAGTCGTGCAGATACTCAAGGACAAAGAGTGTTTCGGTCACATCGGGAAGGTCTTCGCAGAACGCCGTGTGCTGTCGCGTTTGCGGCTGGAAGACATTGAAGTGGGCGCTGTAGAAGTCGAAGGTGATGACGCAGCCTTCCTTGCTTTCGGCCACGCTGCCATGGGCCCAGGACAAGGCGGGGCTGGCCATCAGAAAGATGGCAAACAGCGCGGGCAGCCTGATCCTTGAACGCGGAGTACGCATGCGATGGCCTGTATGAACCGGTTGGGATTATTGTTCCGGACGCTCCGGAGAATACCCCATGGCTACAGGCAATGAAACCCGGCGCCGGCCGGGCAGCGGGCTACAGATCCTGCAGGCCCTTGCCCGCCAGCTCCACGGCACGGAAGATGGCCCGCGCCTTGTTGATGGTCTCTTCCCATTCCAGGCGCGGCACGGAATCGGCCACCACGCCGGCCCCGGCCTGCACGAAGAGCCGCTCGTTCTTGATGACGGCAGTGCGGATGGCGATGGCCATGTCCATGTTGCCGTTCCAGCCCAGATAGCCCATCGCCCCACCGTAGATGCCGCGCTTGACCGGCTCCAGCTCGTCGATGATCTCCATGGCCCGCACCTTGGGTGCGCCACTGAGAGTGCCCACGGGCAGGGTGGCTTTCAGCACGTCCAGTGCGGTCTTGTCGGCGCGCATCTCGCTCTCCACTATCGAGGCGATGTGCATCACGTGGGAGTAGCGTTCCACAAACATCTTGCGCGGCACTGTCACGCTGCCCGTCTCGGACACGCGCCCGGAGTCGTTGCGGCTCAGGTCGATCAGCATCAGGTGTTCGGCAATCTCTTTCGCGTCGGCCAGCAGTTCCTGCTCCAGCGCCAGATCTTCCTCTTCCGTCCTGCCGCGCTTGCGGGTGCCGGCCAGCGGGCGCACGGTGATCTTGCGGTCTTCCACCCGCGCCAGAATCTCCGGCGAGGCGCTGACGATGTGATGATCCCCCATGTTGAAGAACACCATGTAGGGCGACGGATTGGTGTAGCGCAGTGCGCGGTAGACATTCATCGGGTCGCCAGCAAACGGCACCGACATGCGCTGGGCAATCACAACCTGCATGACGTCGCCAGCCAGAATATAGTCCTTGATGCGCTCGACGGCCTTCTCGAAATCGGGCTGCTGGAAGCGGCAGGCAAAATCAGACTCCAGCACCTGGCGCACCGGCGCCTGCAGCGGCAGCGGCACTTCACGGGCCAGCCCCTTCTCGAGGGCGTCCAGGCGCTTCTGGGCGTCGGCAAACGCTTCGGGATCTGCCGGATCGGCATTGACGATCAGTGACAAGGTACCGCGCAGATTGTCGAACACCACCACTTCCTCGGACACCATCAGCAGAATGTCCGGCGTGCCGATGTCATCTTCACCCGGCGCCGCGCCCAGGCTCGGCTCCACATAGCGCACGGTGTCGTAGGCAAAATAACCGACCAGTCCACCACAGAAACGCTGAGCCCCCTGCAGAGGCGCCACCTTGTAGCGCGACTTGAAATCGGCGATGAACACGAAGGGGTCGTCACACTCCAGACTCTCGACCACCTGACCATCCGTTTCCACCGTGATCTTCTGCCCGACCACCCGCAGCACTGTGCGGCAGGGCAGGCCGATGATGGAGTAGCGCCCCCACTTCTCGCCGCCCTGCACGGACTCGAAGAAATAGGTATGCAGGCCGCGGCCCAGTTTCAGATAGGTGCTGAGCGGAGTCTCGAGATCGGCGAGCACCTGCCGGACCAGAGGAATGCGGTTGTAGCCCTGTGCGGCGAGCGCGGCGAATTCTTGTGATGTCATGGCGTGAAAGGCTGCTTCAGTGGTTGATGGGGGTGTGGCCGAGTTCGGTGCGCATGGCGGCGATCGTGGCGGCATAGTCGTCGGTGTTGAAGATGGCAGAGCCCGCCACGAACATGTCGGCACCCGCGCGGGCGATCTCGCCGATGTTCTTCACGGTCACGCCGCCGTCCACTTCAAGACGGATCGGGTAATGACTGTCGTCGATCAGCTTGCGCACCTGGGCCAGCTTCTTGAGCGTCGAGGGGATGAACTTCTGTCCGCCGAAGCCCGGGTTCACTGACATCAGCAGGATCACATCCAGCTTGTCCATGAGGTACTGCAGGCAGTCCAGCGAGCTGGCCGGGTTGAACACCAGTCCGGCCTGGCAGCCCAGGTCACGGATCAGCTGCAGCGAACGGTCAACATGATGCGTGGCCTCGGGGTGGAAGGTGATGATGGTGGCACCGGCCTTGGCAAAATCCTGAATCATCTGGTCCACGGGCGACACCATGAGGTGCACGTCGATGGGCGCCTTCACGCCGTAGTCGCGCAGCGCCTTGCAGACCATGGGCCCGATGGTGAGGTTGGGGACGTAGTGGTTGTCCATCACATCGAAGTGGATGACATCGGCGCCAGCTGCGAGAACGGCGTCCACTTCTTCTCCAAGACGTGCGAAATCGGCGGAGAGAATCGAGGGAGCAAGCAGGTATTTCATCATGGGGCAGACCTGTCGGTGGGCAATTTTGGGTGGCATTTTACAGGGAAAGCGCGGGCGTGCATGTAATTGTTTGGGTGGCCATGGGCTGCTTGTGGTGCTCTCTG
>CAYWMC010000078.1:0-8482 GCA_964459345.1 uncultured Klebsiella sp.
ATGACGCTGGATGTGAACTCCACCAGTGGGCTGGACTTCTCCGAACTCTCGGGCGATCGCACCAGTCTGTCCACCTCATGCGGCACCTCGGCCGACGCCACGGACATCACGCTGGCCAATCAGCTGTTTTCCCTGGCACAGACGCATTATGCGACCCTGTTCCCCGCCAGCCTGCTGTCCTTCAATCAGGTGGACGGCAACACCGTTCGCCGCTTCTACCCCAGCACGGGCATGACCCTGTCCATCACCGGGCAGAGTGTCAGCGTCAAAGGAGGCGTTTTTGGCAGCACGCTGGTAGAGGTCGGCACGCTGTCGGGGCTGATTGCCCAGATTACGGCGGACACGACCCCGCCCACGTCAGCGCCGGTCTATGACCTGACAGCCACCGGCTCCGGGGTGGTACGGATTCTCAATCTGGCCGCCGTCAACAGGACCATCGACGAGAAACGCTTCAACCTCACCCGTCCGCTGGCCACCGACACCGCCGCGTTGCGCGCCATCGTTCAGGAGGTCATGAAGGACAAGGTACGGGAATTCGACTCGGTCAGCATCACAGTGACCACGGACTCCACCACGGCGCTGGTCTTCCGCTCGACTGTCACCAGCAACACGGTGTCGGCGGGCAACAGCACCACGCGCACCTATCAGCTGGTCATCACCCTGCAGCAACGCTGAGCGCTGCTGTCATTCCCTGAATTCCTGCTGCATGACCTGGGCCAGGCGCGCGAGATAGCGCGTCTGCCGCTCCAGTGCCGCGCTGGCGACTGCATGGGTTACCGGCTGAAAGTACACGGACGTGAGCGGGGGCAGGTGGGCCAGCTGCCACTGGTCGGCGCGAATGACACTGGCGATGCGCGGATAGCCGCCGATAGTCTGGCAGTCACTGGCAAGCACGATCGGCAGGCCGTCTGCCGGCACCTGCACATCGCCAGGCAGCACGCCGGCTGACAGCAGCGACAGCGGTGCGCGCAGTTGCAAGGGCGGGCCGTTCAGGCGCATGCCCATGCGATTGCTCTGATGACTGATGCGCCAGGGCTGCATCCAGAATTGCGTGTGCGCTGCGGCAGTGAACTGCTCGTATTCCGGCCCTGGCAGGGCGCGCAGAACATGGGTCGGCGCCAGGCCGCGGACTCCCCGCGAGCCGTCGGCCACGGGCGGATGTGCCTTGCCCAGGGGCAGCTGATCCCCTGCCTCCAGTGCACGGCCAGCATGTCCGCCGAATCCCGCCTTCAGATCGGTGCTGCGTGAGCCGAGCACCACTGGCACGTCGATGCCTCCCGCCACGGCAAGATAGCAGCGGGCGCCGGGGATTGCCGGGCGGGTCAGCGACAGGGTGCTGCCTGCGGGAATGCAGACGCGATGCCCCGTCAGCACCGTCAGCTTGCTGGCTGCGCCTGCACCGTCCTCGAGCGTTGGCGCGAAATCGACACCACTGAGCACGATCACCGCGTCGGCGTGGAAGCGCAGCTGCACCGGTCCGACGCTGATCTCCAGGCCGGCCGCTCCAGGCGCATTGCCAAGCAGCAGATTGGCCTGCTGCAGGGCCAGGGGGTCCAGCGCCCCGCACTGGCTGATGCCCAGATGCCGCAGACCGTGTCGACCGAGGTCCTGCACGCTTGTCAGCACGCCGCTGCGCAGGACTTCCAGAATCGGCTGGGGCGCGGTCTTGCCGGCGCCGAGCTTGCTCACGATGACTTCTCCACGAAGCGGACGGTGTCGCCGGGCTGCAGCAGTGCCGCTGGTTGCGCCGCAGGGTCGAACAGGCGCAGCGAGGTGCTGCCGATGATGTGCCAGCCGCCGGGGGTGACCAGGGGATAGACCCCCGTCTGGCCGCCGCCGATGGCGACTGAGCCGGCGGGGATGGCAAGGCGGGGAGTGTCGCGGCGCGGGGTATGCAGGCGGGGGTCGAGACCGCCCAGATATGCAAAGCCGGGCTGGAAGCCCAGGCAGAACACCCGGTAGCTGGCCTGCGTGTGCAGGCGGATGACGTCGTCCGGCGGCAGGCCGCAGTGTCTTGCCACGTCTGCCAGATCAGGGCCGGCGGCGCCGCCGTAGTGCACGGGAATCTCCACCAGGCGTCCGGCAATGTCGCCCTGGGGCGTGTCCAGCCAGAGCTTGTTCAGATGTTTCTTCAGGACTGGGTAAGGGCAGGGGGCATCAGATGGCGCCGCCCAGCGCACCAGCAGATTGCCCATGCCGGGCACGATCTCCACAAGTGCCAGCGCTTCCCGTTCTGTCTCCAGCCGGGCGCACAACTGCCACAGGCGTTGTTGCACGGCCAGGCCTGGCGCCGTGTCGTCGGGGGAGGTGAGCGTGCAGAGCAGGGCGTCTTCGCCGATGCGGACAATGCGGGCAGGGGAACTCATGGCCCTAATCTATAGCAGCCCTCCCGTGATTGCCATCCGCAAGAATGCTGCGTTGTTCATCTGTCATTCAGCAGAACTTTCCGCATACTGTCTGCGACCAACCAAGACAAAACCCAGGAACGGAGTCATGCCCATGCGTCACACAGCAATCCCCCTTGTCGCCCTGCTTGCGAGCCTGCTGGCGGCACCCGTCAGTGCCCAGAACATCAATCTGCTGCCAGAGGGCCAGACTCTCATCACGCTGTCGGTCACCGAGCGTGTGCAGGTGGAACAGGACACCCTGATCGCCACGCTGCGCGTGGAGCGCGACCACCGCGATGCCGTGGCCCTGCAGAGCGAGATCAATGCGGCCATGGCCGCGGCGCTGGAAGCGGCGCAGGGCGATGACGCGGTGAAGGTGTCCACCGGCTACTACTCGGTGTACCAGTACAACACCTCGCCGCAGGGCGGGCGCAACAACGACGTCTGGCGCGGCTCGCAGTCCATCACGCTGGAAGGCCAGGATGCCGCGAAGATTCTGGCGCTGGCGGGCGAGATTCAGGAGCAGGGCTTCCTGATGAGCGAACTCAGCTATGTGCTGAGCACTGCGCGGGCCGACGAAGTGCGTGACTCTCTGATGGAGAGCGCCATTGCCCGCGCCACCGCGAATGTGGAGCGGGCCGCCCGTGCGATGGGCAAGACCGATGTGGATATCGCCGTGCTGGATGTGGATGCCGCACTGGGCTATGCGCAGCCCATGATGATGGCCCGCGGCGTGGCGATGGATGCCATGGAAATGGCCAAGCCGGTGGCAGAGGCCGGCGAATCGGAAGTCTCCCTCACCGTGCGCGTTCAGGCGGTCGCGCAGTAAGGCTGGCGGCCCAACTTCCCGGCGCGACGCAGGCGCCGGGAGGGGTGCGCCAATTTGTCGCATTGTGCTCTTGTCATGACCCGGTAATCATCCGTTCACTGCAAGATCAGCCTTCGAAGCTGGCTGCGTGAATTTCCCATATGACACCTGGAGTCAACACCATGAAGCACCCCGTCAAACAATTTGCCCCGGCCCTTGGCGCCATCGCCCTGCTGAGCCTTGGCCAGAGCGCGCTGGCACACACCAGTTTCGAGACCTCCACCATGTCGGAAGGCGTGCGTGTCCTGAACAATGTGCAGATCGGCCACGCCTGCGGCGCCACCAAGAAAGTCATCGCCACCTCGGTAGTATTCCCCGATGGCAAGGACTCCACCATCACTGTTGGCGGCCAGGCCTACACCGGCGCACTGACAGACTTTGTAACCGCCTGGGGCCCGAACATCCAGCCACTGTTTTCCCGTGCCGTGTTTGATGAAGTGAAGGAAAAGAATGATTCTGCCGGCAACGTGGTTGGCTTCTGGGCCGGCGGCGGCCCTGGCATGCCCAATGACATGGTGGCCTATGTGCCTTTCCGTGTGAATGCCACCAGCATCAAGCCCACTTCCTGCGCCACCAGCGTGCGCTTCCGCGCCAGCATCGTGGATATCTGCGAGATCACCACGGCTGCCAACATGAAGCTCGACAATGGCAGTGGCCCTGCTGCGGAGTTCTGGACCGTCGCAGGTCTGGGCACTGTGTATGACGCATCAGCCACAGCTGCAGCGAACCTGACGATCACCCGCAACCTGACCACCAATCCGCTGCCAACAGCCTGCGGTTCCGGCCAGGCCGTCGAAGTCACGGCATCCAAAGCACAGATCGAACGTGACATGCCGATCCAGTACAACGGCGTGCAAGTCTGGCCCGCGCGCTGAAAACGGACTGATTGTGTGACCGACACGGGCAGCACTGCACATGCTGCCCGTGTTGCTTTGGCGGTTTCATGTCCTTCCTGAACCCGCTATTCTTGCGGCCCTGAACTGGAGAATGCTGTGATGAAATCACTCTACGCCCGAATTCCAACCCTGCTGACCTGTGGTCTGTGCGCCGGCCTGCTGTCCCTGGACGCCAGCGCCCATGGCGGCGGTGCAGTCATGGACGCGGCCGGCAACAAGGCCAGTTTCAGCGCGCTGGCCCGCATCACTTGTTTCAACGACGGTGCCGGCCCCGCCAGCTATCTGATGGCCCGCGTTCGCGACAATTCGGCGGCAGTTCCCGGAATGGTTGTGAGCCTGCAACTGCTCAAGGGGCAGCGTACCACCAGCACCAGCGACACGGTGTCCGGCAACGCCGACTACAGTGCCTTCGCCGTGCTCACCGGAGGTGACGGCGTTTACACATTGCTGCTGAACAAGACGCTGGCCGGGGCAAGAAGCTTCGATCTGGAGTGGCATTGCATGACCGCTGGCAATGACCACACCGGCACGGAAATCATCGTGGACCAGTTTGAATGAAGCGCACCCTGCACGTGACATTCCTGCTGTTTGCCCTGGGCGCCGCCACTGGTTGCGCCCACGTCGAGCCCTGGGAGCGCGGCGTGCTGGCCAAGCCGCAGATGGCACTGGAGGCCATGCCGCTGCAAGGCGCACTGCGCTCCCATGTCTACAATAGTCGCGAGGCCGCAGCTGGCGTGAATGCGTCGGGAGGCGGCGGAGGCTGTGGCTGCTACTGAGCCTGACGTCATGCGCGCACGTCCAGAGGCTGCACGGCGGCTCCCCGCCGCCGGCAATGCCTTGCAACTCCTCAGTGCGGCGGCTTTGCTCCTGCCCGGCGTGCTTGCCAGTCCAGCCCAGGCCGCCGATGCCGGCACCGAGAGCGTCTCGCTGCAGACCAGCCGCTATGTAGAAGGGCGCCGCGATCTCGAAGGCGTGCGCAGCACGCTGGATCCCCTGTCCATCGACGTCGTACGCGGCAGCGTCAATCTGCGCGCGCTGGATCGCCTGCGCTTGCGTGCCAGCTACTCCCAGGACACCTGGTCGGGCGCCACGCCCTTCACCACCGCGCCGCTGGTGGCCGATGGCAATCGCGGCATCCTGCGCAACAGTCCGGGCGGCGTGATCATCGCCGGGGCCTCGCCCTTCGTGAACAACACGGTGTTGCTGGACGCCGGGCGCCGGCCACTGCGTACCCAGAGCGGCACCGCAGCCACTGTGGATGAACGCCCGGTGCATATTCTCTCGTCCGCCTCGCCGGAATCCCGCGACCAGGCCGATTTCGCTCTGGCCTGGGACTGGGACGAAGCATCCATCGCCGCTGGCTCGGGTTTTTCGCTGGAAAACGACTACGAGTCTGCCTACGGCAATCTCAGCGGACGACTCGACTTCAATCAGAAACTCACCAGTGTCAGCGCCGGCGCCGGCTACACCTACAGCCGGCTGGACGCCATTCTCGACCCGGACGTGTTGCCCTATCTGACCAGGACGGCGTACCAGAGCGACATCACGCGCCGGCGTGGCTCGGAGATCCTGCACGGTGCCCGCCGGGACTGGACGGCGAATCTGGGGCTGACCCAGATCATCAATCAGGAAACACTGGTCGATGTGGCGCTGGGCTACACGCGTTCCCGCGGCTTCATGGAAAACCCCTACAAGGGCACCAGCGTGTTGTTCGTGGACCCGGCGCAGGCCGGTGCTGCCAGTGTGACGGCAGACATGCGGGCCCTGCTGGAGCAGCGCCCCGATCGCAATCAGCAGTGGGCACTGAGCGGCAAGCTGGTGCGTTATGTGGCGCCTCTGGATGCGGCACTGCATCTTTCCTATCGCTATTCCGACGACGACTGGGGTGTGCGGGCGCATACCCTGGAGGCCGAATGGGTGCAGCCGCTGCCTGGTGGCTGGACGCTGGCGCCGCGCCTGCGCTACTACGCGCAGGAAGAAGCAGACTTCCACGTGGACTATCTGGTCTCGGAGCAGGCCTTCCGCCGCACGGCCACCGATGCCAGCGGGCGTGACATCTGGTTCAACACTGCTGCCCCACAGACACTCTATTTCCGCAGCAATGGCGCGTTCGTCAACGCGGCTGGTCAGGAAGTGGACCCCGGCGCGCTGAATCTGCAGCCACGCTTCGTGAGCTTCGACCCGGCGCTGTTGCCGGAGCACTTTTCCAGCGACCATCGGTTGGCGGGTTTTGGATCGCTCAGTGCGAGTGTCACGCTGGACAAGGAGATCACGCGCGGGCTGCACTTCGAGGCTGGTGTGGAGTATTACTCGCGGCGCAGCGCACTGCAGCCAGGCGGTGGCGATACCGGCGACTATGCCGACTTCGACTTCCACATGTTCAGCGCCGGCCTGCGTCTGGATCTGGACAATACGCGGCTGCGCGGCTTGAGTCGTGCCAGGGAGTCTGGCAGCAGTCACGATGAGCATGCCGGACATGACATGGGGCATGGCTCTGGCAGCCATTCGGGACATCAGGCGCCTGCCGGCGTCATGTTCAGTCATGTGCTGCCTGCAGCAGGGGATTTCATGCTGGCGTGGCGCTTTGGATTCACCCGCCAGACAGGCAGTCTGCTGCGCGGCAGTGATCAGGTGCGCGATGCCGATGTGGTGCAGGGCGCCTGCGCTCCCACATTGCAGTGCCGCTATGTGCCGACCTACATGAACATGAAGATGCACATGGTGGATCTGATGTATGCGCCCACCGCGAATCTCACACTGATGCTGATGCCGCAGTTCATGGAAATGGACATGAATCTGCGCGAACTTGCGGGCCGGCCGCCAGCCGTTCCTGGCGTGCATGAGCACACGGGCATAGGCGGACACGCTTCCGGGAGCATCGGTGACACTGTGGTGGCCGGCCTGTACCGGCTGGGCGAGAGTCATGGGGGAACGCTGCATGCCGGTCTGGGGCTGAGCGTGCCCACGGGCAAGGTGGACCTTGAGCTGCGCCGCATGTTCCGCATCGACGGCGGCCTGATGCACTTCGACATGCAGACCGGCAGCGGCACCTGGGATCTGCTGCCCAGCCTGACCTGGACCCGCACGGGCGAGCGCCTGCAACTGGGCGCGCAACTGAGTGCAGTGGCGCGGCTGGAGTCGCGCAATGACTCGGGCTATCAACTGGGCGACACTGTGCAGGCCAGCGTCTGGACCAGTCATGCCTGGCCCAATGGCGTGGCGGCGAGCCTGCGTGGCGTGTACAGCCTGAGAGGCGAGATTGCAGGCGATTTCGACGACTTCAATGCCCGCATCGGCCCGATGGACTATCCGCAGAATCAGGGTGGCCGCGCATTCGACGCCGGCGTCGGCTTGTCCTACACGGTGCCGGCAGGCAGACTGGCAGGCCATTCCCTGGCCATCGAATGGACACAGCCTCTGTACGAGCACGTCAATGGCGTGCAGTTGCCCCGTCAGGGCAGCGTGAACGCCAGCTGGCAACTGCATTTCTGAACTGATTTTCCCACTCTCACAGGAGCGTCTGTCGTGAAGGTCCTGCGTGTTGCCTTCAAAGCCATGGGCACTCCGTGCGAGTTGCAACTCTACGCCCCGCACAAAGCCCTTGCCCGCAAGGCGGCGGACCTCGCGATTGCCGATGTGCAGCGCCTGGAAGCCCGCTATTCCCGCTACCGCGCAGACAGTCTGCTGTCAGCCATCAATCGCTGCGCCGCTGCCGGCGGGCAGATGGAAGTGGATGATGAGACGGCCCACCTGCTGGACTATGCGCAGACCTGCTACGAGCTGAGTGACGGGCTCTTCGACATCACGTCCGGCCTGCTGCGCAAGGCGTGGAATTTCCATGAGCCGCGGCTTCCGGACCCGGCGCTCATCGCCTCGCTGCTGCAGCATGTCGGCTGGCAGAAGCTGCGCTGGGAACGCCCGGTGCTGACATTTGCGCAGCCTGGCATGGAGATCGACATGGGCGGCATGGTGAAGGAGTACGCCGCGGATCGGGCGGCCACGCTGTGTCAGTCCGTGGGTATTGCCCATGGCATGGTGAATCTGGGGGGCGACATTCGCATACTGGGGCCGCATCCGGACGGTTCACCCTGGCGGGTGGGCATCCGGCATCCGCGGCAGCAGGACGCGTTGCTGCAGACGGTGGCAATTGCCGAAGGAGCGCTGGCCAGCAGTGGCGACTACGAGCGATGCATCGTGCTGGATGGTGTGCGCTATGGTCATGTGCTGAACCCGCGCACGGGCTGGCCGGTGCGGCATCTGGCGGCGGTCACGGTGCTTGCGCCATTGTGCGTGCTGGCGGGCAGCGCGTGCACGATCGGCATGCTGAAGGA
>CAYWMC010000079.1:0-8467 GCA_964459345.1 uncultured Klebsiella sp.
GCCCCCGGTGCCTTCGCTGAGACGGTTTTCATCAATTGCGCCGCTCATGGTTGTCGCGGGCAAGCCCGCTCCCACACTTTCCATCCGCGCACCAGGCAACCGCTCCCTGCTACTGCGCCTGTGACGCCTGCAGCTCGATCTCGTACGTTCTCGTCTCGGTATCGCGCTGCGTCGTCACCGTCACCACATCCCCGGCCCGGCGGTTCTCCAGCGCATTGAGCAGATCGTCTTCATTGACGATCTCCTCGTCGTCAATCTTCGTGATTACATCCCCCAGCGCTATGCCCCGGGCAGTTTCCTGCAGGCCACGCATGCCGGCACTCTCCGGGCTGCCGCCCTCGATCACGTCCATCACGATCACGCCCCGGATGCGGGCATTCTGGCGGTAATACTCGGCGTACTGCGGCGGCAGCAGGGAGATGCCCAGCGTCGGCGTCTGCACGCGGCCATAGGTAATCAGCTCCGGGACGATCTTGGAGACTGTGTTGGCAGGAATGGCAAAGCCGATGCCCGAACTCGCGCCCGTCGGGCTGTAGATGGCCGTGTTGACGCCCACCAGCTGCCCCAGGGAATTGAGCAGCGGCCCGCCCGAGTTGCCGGGATTGATGGCAGCATCGGTCTGGATCACGTCGCGGATCTTGCGGCGGCTGACGGAGTCGATCTCCCGGCCCAGCGCGCTGACCACACCCACTGTCAGGGTCGTGTCCAGCCCGAAAGGATTGCCGATGGCGATCACCTTGCGGCCCACTTCGAGCAGGGACGAGTCGCCCACCTGCAGCGGCTGCAGCTTCTCGGCGGGCGCCTGAATGCGCAGCACGGCCAGATCCTTGTCGGGCTCTGCGCCCACCACTTCGGCGTCCCACGCACTGCCATCCTGCAGCGTGACGGTCAGCCGCGAGGCCTGCTGGATCACGTGGAAGTTCGTGACCACATAGCCGTCACGGCTCCAGATGAAGCCCGAGCCACTGCCCTGGGGGATCTCCTGCGGGTTCAGCGAGTAGAAGGAGCGGCGCACCAGGCGGGAATTGGTGATGTACACCACCGAGGGGCTGGCCTGCTTGAAGACTTCGATGTTGTTCTCTTCGTCATTGGTCTTGAAGGTGGCGTAGTCCTGCTGTGCCACTGCGCCGGCGGCGACAAGACTGGCGCCGAACCAGGCGATCAATGCGAGCCAGTAATGACCTTGTTTCATGGTGGAATGGACTCCTGTGGCAATTGGCGTGGGCTCTATAGTGGGAGTCCGGGCGCGGGCCTTCAAGGGGCCGCGACAAATTCCGTGACCGTGTCACAATCGCCCCCCTATAATTTCGGCCGCTTCAATCACCAGGAAAACGACCATGAGCATCAAGATCGCCCTCAATGGCTTCGGCCGCATGGGCCGCCTCGCCCTGCGCGCGGCCTGGGACTGGCAGGATGTCGAGATCGTCCACATCAACGAGATCGCCGGCAGCCCAGCCGACGCCGCCCATCTGCTGAAGTTCGATTCCCAGCACGGCGTCTGGCATGAGGACATTGTTGCCACCGACAAGGGCCTGCAGATCGCGGGCCGGCCTGTCACGTGGTCCCGCAATGCCGCGCTCGCCGACACCGACTGGGCCGCCACCGGCGCCGATGTCGTGGTGGAATGCACCGGCAAGTTCAAGTCGCAGCAGGCGCTCGCCCCGCTGCTGGCCCAGGGCATCCGCCGCGTGGTGGTGTCTGCACCGGTCAAGGACGGCACCCTCAACATCGTCATGGGCGTCAACGATCATCTGTACGACCCGGCGCAGCACCGCATTGTCACGGCGGCCTCCTGCACCACCAATTGCCTGGCACCAGTAGTGGACGTGATCCACCGCAGCTTCGGCATTCGCCACGGCAGCATCACCACCGTGCATGACATCACCAATACCCAGAGCGTGCTCGACGAGTATCACAAGGACCTGCGCCGCGCCCGTGCCTGCGGCCTGTCGCTGATCCCCACCAGCACCGGTTCGGCCACCGCCATCACCGAGATATTCCCGGAACTGAAGGGCCGCCTGAATGGCATCGCCATCCGCGTGCCCATCACCAATGCCTCGCTGACCGACTGCGTCTTCGAAGTGGAGCAGCCGGTGACGGTGGAGCAGGTCAATGCCGCGCTGAAGAGCGCCGCCGAAGGCCGCCTGAGCGGCATACTGGGCTACGAAGAACGCCCTCTGGTGTCGGTGGATTATGTGAACGACCCCCGTTCCAGCATCATCGACGCGCTGTCCACCATGGTGATCAACGGCACCCAGGTGAAGATTCTGGCGTGGTATGACAACGAGATCGGCTATGTGCACCGCATGATGGAACTGGCCCTGAAAGTGGGGCGGAGCTGAGCCCGTGGGCCTGACCCTGCGCCACAATCCCCTTGCCCAGTACCTGGTGATCACCGCCAGCTACTGGGCCTTCACCCTTACCGACGGCGCCCTGCGCATGCTGGTGGTGCTGTTTTTCCACGGCCTGGGTTTCAGTCCTCTGGAAGTGGCCTCGCTGTTCCTGCTGTATGAATTCTTCGGCATCGTCACCAATCTGTTCGGGGGCTGGCTGGCCAGTCGCATCGGCCTGAACGTGACCATGCACATCGGCCTGGCCCTGCAGATAGTGGCCCTGCTGATGCTGCTGGTGGACCCGGCCCTGCTGACCGTGCTCTGGGTGATGGTGGCGCAGGCGCTTTCCGGCATCGCCAAGGATCTCAACAAGATGAGCGCCAAGAGCAGCGTGAAGAGCCTGGTGCGGGACGACGCCCAGGGCACGCTGTACCGCTGGGTGGCGCGGCTGACGGGCTCCAAGAACGCGCTCAAGGGGGTGGGCTTCTTCCTGGGCGGGGCCCTGCTTGCACGCTTCGAATTCCAGGGCGCGGTGCTGATCATGGCGGTGCTGCTGGGCGTGGTGCTGCTGGCGAGCCTGGTGCTGCTGGAACGGCAGAGCGGCGTGGCCAGCTTCAAGCCGAAGTTCCGCGAGATCTTTTCCAGCAGCCCTGCCATCAACCGGCTGGCGGCCGCCCGCTTCTTCCTGTTTGCCTCCCGGGATGTCTGGTTCGTGGTGGCACTGCCGGTGTATCTGCAGAGTCAGCTGGGCTGGAGCGCCGTGGCGGTGGGCACCCTGCTGGCCGCGTGGGTGATCGGCTATGGGGTGGTGCAGGCGCTGGCGCCGGGGCTTGTGGGGGGAGGTTCGCGAGCAGGGCTCGCTCCCACAGCAGGGCTCGCTCCCACAGCAGGGTTCGCTCCCACAGCAGGGCTCGCTCCCACAGCAGGGCTCGCTACCGCAAAAGGGTCAGGGTCTACTGCCGGGTCAGCTCCCACCGGGCGCACCGCGTTCCTGTGGGCGGCCCTGCTGTGTCTGCTGCCGGCGCTGATCGGCGCGGCACTGCTGGCGCAGTGGCAGGCGGAACTGGTGCTGGTGGGCGGGCTGCTGGTGTTTGGCGCGGTGTTCGCCATCAACTCGGCCGTGCACTCCTACCTCATCGTGTCCTGGGCGCGCACAGACGGCGTGTCCCTGGACGTGGGCTTCTACTACATGGCCAATGCCGCCGGGCGGCTGCTGGGCACAGTGCTGTCCGGGCTGGTATACCAGAGCGCCGGACTGGCGATGTGCCTGTTCGTCTCGTCCCTGCTGGTGGCGGCCTCGGCGGTGCTGGCCCGTCGTCTCTGAGCCTTGTTACTGCGCGCGGCCGCCCAGTTTGCGCATCGTCGCTTCCCAGTGCGTCACCTTCTCGGGCGACATGCCCGCCACCATGCCGATCAGCGTCTCGCGCACCGGCGCGATCCCGACAAAACCAAGGACATTGCGCTCCAGCGCCTTCACACTGTGGGCACGGAAATACCAGCGGTACACCAGCGCCGGCATGCCCATGGTGACGACGACGCGGGCACTGCGTCCGCCGAGCGCCTTGGCGGCGAAGGGATTGTCGGCCTCCTTGTGAAAGGCGAACCCCGGCCGCGCCACCTGCTCCAGAAAGCCTTTGACGAGGGCCGGCATGTCGCCCAGCCAGAGGGGAAAGAACAGCACCAGATGGTCTGCCCAGAGAATATCGGCCTGGGCGCCCGTCAGGCCCGCCGGCACGCTGCCCTTCTCCCAGTCCTCCTGCGTGCGCAGCAGGGGGAAGTCGAGATCGGCGATGACCAGTGTCCGCACCTCATGCCCTGCTGCGCCCGCCCCCTGCGCATAGGCGTCGAGCAGCAGATGATTGAGACGGCGCTTGCTGGTGTCGGGATGTCCCTGAATGAGCAGGATGCGGTGAGTCATGGCAATGCCTCTTGCAACAGATCATGGAGAAAGCGCCATCGCGACGGCACGCGCGGCGTGGATGGCTGTAGTGTCAAACAGCCGCACAGGCGTGTCCTTGTGCCCGATCAACATTCCAATCTCCGTGCACCCCAGAATCACCGCTTCAGCCCCCTGCGCCGACAGGCCGGCCACGATGTCGAGATAGGCCGCGCGCGAGGCCGGCTCGGTGCGCCCCAGGCACAACTCATCGTAGATCACCCGGTGCACCAGACGCCGCGCGTCCTGCTCAGGCACCAGCACCTCGATGCCGTAGCGGCTGGTGATGCGGCCCTTGTAGAAATCCTGCTCCATGGTGAAGGCGGTGCCCAGCAGTCCCACGCGGCGAATGCCCTGCGCCTGCAGTGCCTCGGCGGTGGCGTCCGCGATATGCAGCAGCGGGATGTCGATGGCCGCCTCGATCTGCGGCGCCACCTTGTGCATGGTGTTGGTACAGACCATCAGGAAATCGGCGCCTCCCGCCTGCACGCTGCGCGCGGCAGAGGCGAGCAGCTCGGCGATGGCATCCCAGTCGCCTTTGTGCTGCAGGGCTTCCAGGGGGGCGAAGTCCACGCTGTGCAGCAGAATCTGCGCCGAGTGCAGGCCGCCGCAGGCAGCGCGTACGCCCTCGTTGAGTGCCCGATAATAGGTGCTGGTGCTTTCCCAGCTCATGCCGCCCAGCATGCCGATGGTTTTCATAGTGCCAGCCTCGCGCCCAGCAATGTCATCAGAATCAACAGACCAAGTCCCAGCAGACCGAGCACCTGATCCACCAGCGCGATGCCCGTCCATTGCAGATAGTGCACACGGTAAAGCGCCTCTATCAATGCGGTGTCTCCGCCTTTCTGCTGCAACCCAAGCCGGTGCCAGTCCAGCCGGACTTCCACGCCGGTGTCGGTATGGGCCGTGTCATCCTCCACCCGCAGGATGCGCCCGTAGCGCGCCGGGTTGGCAGTGAAGGCGTCTTCCAGCAGCTGGCGCAGCGCTTCTTCGCCAGGCGGCTGGCTCGGCAGCAGGGTCAGGGGTTGCAACTGCTGCCAGCCGTTTGCAGTGCGGGCAAGCAGGTGCTCGCCCAGCACAGTGCGCACAAGCCGGAACTCGTGCCAGTCAGGCGAGGCAACGACGGCAGTGCCTTCCAGCGGATAGGTCTTCACGCTCAGCTGTTCGTAGGCGCCGCCATACCCGGGCTTGACGAAGAAGACAATGCCGGTGGCAGCCCAGCCAAGGAAAGGCAGGAGCAGCACCAGTCCGACAAGACGGTGCACGGAACGAATGGACATGGGTAGAAACTCCTTCAGCCTGGCGTCGCCAGCTTGAGACCGATAATGCCGACGACGATGAGCACCAGACTCAGCACGCGCCACAGATTGGCGGACTCCCCCAGCAGCACGATGCCCAGAATGGCTGTGCCCACGGCGCCCACGCCCACCCAGACGGCATAGGCGGTGCCCACAGGCAGTGTGCGGACGGCCAGCCCCAGCAGCCAGAGGCTCGCCACCATGGCAGCGACAGTGAGGACCGTGGGCAACGGGCGGGTAAAGCCTTCGGTGTACTTGAGGCCGATGGCCCAGCCGATTTCCAGAAGGCCGGCGAGAATGAGAAGAGTCCAGGGCATGTGTCAGACGTCAGTGGCAGGCAGAGGCCCGGGATGATGGCACTTTCGGGTAATGCGGGGAAGTCGCGCGCTGCCGGACTCAGGCCACACTGCGCAGAGTGTCGGGAATGCCGAGGAAGCGAACCGTGTTCTTGCCCGACTCCTTGGCCTTGTACATGGCCTTGTCGGCCCGCGCCAGCCACTGTTCCACGGATTCGTCGGCGCTGTATTCCGCCACGCCCAGCGAAGCGGTGACCGGCAGGGCAAGATCGTCCAGCGCCCGGGCCACCAGGTCGCGGATGTCTTCGGCCAGCTTCGCCGCCGTGTCGCCCGTGGCACTGGCCGCCAGCACGACAAACTCGTCCCCGCCAAAGCGGTAGAGGTTGTCGGTGAGGCGGATGCGTGCAGCGATGATGTCGGCCACCCGGCGCAACACTTCGTCGCCGGCCGCATGGCCCTTCTGGTCATTGACGATCTTGAAGTTGTCCAGATCCAGCAGAATGGCCGACATCGGCACTGCCGAACGGCGGTGCGAGGCGACCAGCTGGTCCAGCTTCTTGTTCAGCGCGCGACGATTGCCGGCGCCGGTCAGCGGGTCTTCCGTGGACAATTGCAGCAACTGATCGCGCTGCCGGTTGCGCTGCTGTGCGAAGGCGAACGCAAACAGGATGCACCCCAGCACCGACAGGAAGAACTTCGCGAAATCGAATACCGAGAGCGCCGGAAACAGCGCCAGTGACGACGCCAGCAGTGCCGCCGCAGTCAGGCGCAGGGCCGTGGCGGGAGGCGTCAGGAAGAAGGCGGCAATGGTGACAGGGTACAGAAAGTACAGATCCCGGGGGCCGAGGAAGAACAGGTTCGCCACCATGCCTGACAGTGAGAGGACGGCGATGAAGAACCCGGGAATCTCGGTGCGGCGCACGCGCCACACGTACGCGAAGGTGGCGGAGGAACCCACGACGCCGATGGTGTCCACCAGGCCAACGGCCCAGTCCCCCGTGCTGAAACGCACGATGGCAAAGGGCAGCAGACCGATCACGGAGATCAGGGACAGGACGAGAACGATGACCTCTTCAGAGGTTCTTTTGTGCATGGTACCGCCCACATGGAAAGTGACGGGCCGGATACTACCAAGATTCCAGAGAATTCCCAGCCTGTAGGACAATTGCCATGAAAGAAAGTCCGCACATCCTGAATTGTACAAATTAGTTGACATGTCTTGCGCTGGGGCATTACCTTCCATGTCATGTAACTTTTACATTTCATCTCTGGAGGAGCACGCCAGCATGTCCATGACCTTCGAAGAAAAGAGCCTTTGGCTGCGACTTGCGGGGCTCCTGATTGCGTACGGGGCATATTTCCGTCTGGTGGGTCAGACGCTGTGGGGAGACTCTGCAACGCCTGATCTCGAGCCTCAGCACGCAGTCCTGTTCCTGGGAACCACCGTGTTGCTGATCGTGATTCTGGTGGCGGGCCACCTGGCCATTCTGGTATTCGACCGCCACGCGCAACAGGATGAGCGGGATCGCCAGATCGCCCTCAAGGGCAGTCAGATTGGCGCCTTCCTGCTGGCGTCGGGGGTGTTTGCAGCCCTGTGTGCGGCGGTGATGACACAAGGCAATGCCATCGTGGCGCATGTGCTGCTGGGAAGCTGGATACTGGCCGAAAGTGCAGGCATCGTGGCGCGCCTGGTGCTTTACCGGCGAGGCAGCTGAGCATGGGCAAACGCGGAGGACAGATCACCAACCGCCTGCGGGAGTGCCGCGCAGGCGCCGACGGCATGACGCAGCAGCAGCTCGCCGAACTGGCCGGAGTGACGCGTCAGACCATCATTGCCATCGAGTCCAACAAGTACTCGCCATCCCTGGAGGTGGCGTTCCGGATTTCCCGCGCAGTCGGCGTGCCGCTGGAGCAGCTGTTCGCGTTTGAAGAGGATCCGCCCCACTGACCTCCGGCCGCACCGTCTCGGTCCTGCATCGCCCTCAGGGCGCGTTGCGTTCGCGCATCTGTGCCATGCGGGCTTCTTCGGCTTCACGGAACTTGGTCATCTGCGCGTCTGTCAGCACGGTGGCGAGCAGCTCTTCAGTCTGCCGCTGCATCTCAGCGCGACGCTGCATGCCCTGACCCTGTCCTCCACCCTGCCCGCCACCTTGCCCCGGCGTCGCGCCCTGACCCTGACCCTGGCCCTGACCACCGCCCTGTCCTCCACCCTGGCCGCCGCCCTGACGCATGGCTGCCATTGCCGCCATCTGCAGCTCATTGACCTTGGCCATCGCCTCACGGAACGCAGGTTCCTGTTCAGGGGTGATCTCCAGCGCCGTCAGCAATTGCTGAACGCGTGCTTCCGGGTTCATGCGCATGCCCCCGCCACCACCCAGACCAGGGCCACCGCCCTGGCCGCTGCCGGGCTGTGCCTGCAGGGCGCTGGCGGAAAGAGCGAGGACAAGCGATGTCATCAATGCGAGCAGTGCGGTCTTCATGGTGTGGCTCCTGTGTTGGATATGCGTTGTTGACTTCTTGTTGTTGAATGCGAGCGGAGCGGACTTGGTCTGTGGGAGCGGGCCCTGCCCGCGAACTGCTCCTGCACAAGTACAGTTCGCGGGC
>CAYWMC010000080.1:0-8444 GCA_964459345.1 uncultured Klebsiella sp.
GAACGGGGTCAGAACAGAACTCTTCAGGGTTTCGGGGATGCGCGAATACAGCAGCGCCCAGACAAAGCTGTCAACGGGCGCGTTGTTGTTCAACTGCTCGGCCAGATGAATGACAGACCCGAACGAGAGCACCTTGCCGGTCTGCGGATTATTGTCCAGATAGTCGTGAATGCGCTTGATCTCATCCATCTTGTCGCCAGTGAACCAGTAGGCGTCATTGGGCTCTTCTTCGAAACCGTCATCGAAGTCGTCGGCGAACTCATCTTCCACAACCGGCAGATTGACCACGACATCCATGGACAGCGTGCCGCCCAGCTTTTCGTCGAACAGGCTCATGCCCTTGTAGATTTCGGTGTCTTCGCTGAAGTAGTCGATGAAGCTGTTTTCCACCTTGAGGCGGCTCAGGCCGACGACGCTGAAGATCAGCACCAGAGCGGAGATCCACAGTACCTTGTTGCCCAGACGGTCGGTCATGCGCGCCAGCCCGGAGGTCAGCGCGAGGGTGCTCTGGTGCTCGTATACCGCTTCGTCCTTGCTGAACAGCGCCATCAAGGCAGGGAACAAGGTGAAGACCACCAGCAGCGCGGTCAGCACGCCGATCACCATGATCCAGCCAAAGGAGATGATGGGGGATATGCCGCTTACCAGCAGCGAAGCGAAGGCCACAATCGTGGTCAGCGCGGTGTACAGGCAGGGCTTCCAC
Source organism: uncultured Klebsiella sp. (assembly GCA_964459345.1). Lineage (GTDB taxonomy): Bacteria > Pseudomonadota > Gammaproteobacteria > Pseudomonadales > Pseudohongiellaceae > UBA5078. Next base: position 704 of record CAYWMC010000080.1, read on the forward strand.
ATGGACAGCACGGCATGGCGCAACAGCTTGCCGTGTTCAGAGAAGCGCCGGGTGGCACGCAACTGCCGGTAGCGCACGATCAGATGCACCGTCAGTGAAATGGTGGTGATCAGCAGCAAGGACATGAAATTGGATGACACCACCGTCACGCGCCAGTCCATCAGCCCCAGAATACCGACTACGATCACGCTGGCAATGGCACAGCAGGCCAGCGGCAGGAAGATCCAGCGCAGACGGCGGAAGATGAACCCCAGCGCGAACACGATGAAGGCAAAGACGCCGAGGCTGAACGTGGTGAGATCGTTCTGGACGAAGGTCACGAGGTCGTCCGCAATCATCGGCGCACCGCCCAGATAGATCGTGGCCGACTCCTGATAGCCCGCCAGGATTTCACGAATGCTGCCGATATCTTCGTGCCGCTGTTCCGCCGTCATGGTGCTGTAGGCGTCGAATTCGGCAGTGACGTCCGCCAGGGTCTGCGCTTCTGCAGCACTGAGTCCTTCGGCATCGCGCTTCTGGCGCAGGTCTTCCCGAGTCTGGATCAGCGCGTGGTACTGCTCGTCGCGGGCGAAGCTCACCAGCAGTGCGGCGGTCTGACCATCGGGGCTGATGATGGCATTGCTGAAGACCGGGCTGTTGATCAGCTCTTCCCGCGCGGCAGCCAGATCGATACCCGGCGTCAGGACAGTATCGTAATCCTCGGAAATGCTGAGCAGTTCGGTGTCACCGAAGATGGGCACATTCAGCAGGCTGTCTACGGATTCCACGCGCGGAATATTCAGCAGTTCGTCACGCAGCGCACCGAGGGCTGCGAAGGACTCAGGACTGAACAGATCAGCCCGGGGCGTGAAGGCGATTGTGACCGCATCACGGGCGCCATAGCGATTGTTGATCTGCCTGGAGTATTCAAGCTCCTGGTCGCCTTCCATGAGCAATGAGTCAGCAGAGGCATCCAGCTTGAAATACTGTGCGTACCAGCCGAAGGTGACGGTGATGGCGAGCAGCAGCAGAATGACCAGAACAGGGCGCTCGAAGACGAGCTTGCTGTAGAGAGTGGATAGACCGGAGCGCATAGTGTTCCTTGAAAATGAGCAGCGGCTAACTATACCTTGTTGGCCGGGGGCTTGCACCCCGGCCGGCAGCCCTGAGAGTCTCTGACAGCGGCCCTGGAAGGCCCTGCAAGCACGCGCAGGAACCTTGATAAAATTTGTTTTAAATCAAAGAGTTTTGCAGGCTCACGGGATCACAATTAGTCACAATATGCGGCTTGCGACAACCCCCGCAGGTTGATTAGAGTGGCACCAAAGGATCAGTCAGGGTATGTTCCCGCCCCTGCAACACGAAGATCCGGGTCATGCAGATCGCCTGTCGCGAATCGGCAGACATGCTGGGAACACAGTGGTACGACGAGAGGAGTATGCAGTAATGAAGAAGTTAGCCGGATTGTTCGTGACCGCAGTACTGACGACAATGGTGTCGTTCAGCGCCATGGCCGACGATTTCCTGAAGCCAATCAAGGATTTCACGCTGGTGGATCACCTTGGCGTGACGCATTCGCTGGCCGACTATGCCGACAAGGATTACATCGTGATGTACATCCACGGCTCAGGTTGCCCCATCGCGCGCCTGTCAGTCCCGGAATACCAGCAGATCACCCAGACCTACAAGGAAAAGAACATCGAGTTCCTGATGCTCAACTCCTTCATTCAGGACGACATGGCGCGCATCCAGAAGGAAGCCACGGAGTTCAACATCGAATTCCCGATTCTGAAGGATGAAGACCAGACAGTGGCCAAATCCCTGGGCGTCGAGAGAACGGCAGAAGTGTTCGTGATTGACCCGCGCACCCGCGAAGTGCATTTCCGTGGCCCGATCAATGATGCTCTGGGCTATGAGACACAGCGCGTGGAAGTGGACAACCACTACCTGACCGACGCACTGGAAACCATTCTGGCGGGTGGCGTCGTGGACATGAACGACATTCCGGACTCCAAAGGCTGCCTGGTAGGATTCTTCCACCCCGCAGTGACTGGGCTGTAAGCCAGACCTCAGGAGCATCAGGCTCTCTGAAACCGGCACAAACAAAAAGGGCCTCTGCGCAAGCAGAGGCCCTTTTCTTTTGCGACGCCGATTGCCGCAGGATCAGTCCACGAAGGCGCGTTCGATCACGTATTCTGCCTTGATGCCCTGCCGGGATTCGCCAAAACCCCAGTCGTCCAGGATGCGGCTGATATCCTTGAGCATGGCCGAGCTGCCGCACAGCATGAAGCGGTCATCGGCCTTGGTTGGGGCAGGCAGGCCGATGTCGGTGAACAGCTTGCCATTGAGCATCAGGTCCGTGACACGGCCTGTGTACTTGAAATCTTCCCGCGTTACCGTGGGGTAATAGATCAGTTGCTCACGCACCTGCTCGCCGAAGAATTCGTTGTTCGGCAGCTCTTCGCTGATGTACTCGCGGTAGGCCAGGTCGATCACACGGCGCACTCCGTGCACCAGAATCACCTTCTCGAAACGCTCATACACTTCCGGATCGCGAATGATGCTCATGAAGGGCGCAAGTCCCGTGCCGGTTCCCAGCAGGTACAGGTTGCGGCCCGGCAGCAGGTGGTCTGCCACCAGGGTGCCCGTGGGCTTGCTGCTGATCAGCAGTTCATCGCCAACGCGAATGTTCTGCAGACGCGAGGTCAGCGGACCGTCCTGCACCTTGATGCTGAAGAACTCCAGCTCTTCCTCGTAATTGGCGCTGGCGATGCTGTAGGCGCGCATCAGCGGACGCCCCTCGACTTCCATGCCAACCATCACGAAATGGCCATTCTCGAAACGCAGGGATTTGTCGCGGGTGGTCGTGAAGCTGAACAGGGACTCATTCCAGTGATGGACACTGGTGACGCTTTGCTTGGAGACTGCGGCCATTCTGTAATCCTGCCAATGATCAGTAAGTGAAGTTCCACGACTGGCGCCGGCCAGTGGGAATGCGGCGCATTGTAGACAATCGGTCAACTACCTGTAAAACAGATAATCTCCATATCCTTGATCGGTTTTTTTGATATAACCTGTGCGCAGCGCCGCCCCAGGAACCCCGGGGAAGTGAACGGAGCGGGACGATACAGCGGCGATCCCGCAATTTCAAGCCGCCAGCGCCATTGCGCCCGGCAGGAGCCACCATGCATTACACCCTGCGCCAGATCGAAGTCTTTCTTGCCACCGCCCATTTCGAGAACGTGACGCAGGCCGCCCAGAGCCTGTCCATGTCGCAGTCGGCAGCCAGTTCGGCGTTGCAGGACCTGGAGCAGCGCTTCGATGTGCAGTTGTTCGACCGCGCAGGCAAACGCCTGCAACTCAATGGGCTGGGAAAGTCTCTGCGCCCTCGCGCCGAGGCGCTGATGGCGCAGGCCCGGGAGTTCGAGCGCAGTCTGTCGCTGCACTCGGAAATCGGGGAACTGAAGGTGGGTGCGACGCTGACAATCGGCAACTACCTTGCCGTGGCCATCATGGCCGACTTCATGGGCGAGAACCCTGGTGCCCGCGTGAGTCTGACCGTGGAGAACACCGCCGGCATCGCCAGCCGCGTGCGCAATTTCGAACTCGACATCGGCCTGGTGGAGGGCGAACTGCAGGACCCGGTGCTGGATGTCCTGCCCTGGCGCGAAGACGAACTGCTGCTGTTCTGCTCCCCCGAGCATCCATTTGCCGCCAGGAAAGTGCTGAGCGATGCCGACCTGCTGCAGGCACAGTGGATCGTGCGGGAGGCAGGCTCCGGCACCCGTCAGGCCTTCGATCGCGCCATGCACGGGCTTCTGCCCCAGCTGGATCTGCGCCTTGAACTGCAACACACGGAAGCCATCAAACGCGCTGTCGAAGCCAATCTCGGCATCGGCTGTCTGTCGGCAATTGCACTGAAAGACGCCATTGCCCGCGGCGCTCTGGTGGCCCTGAGCGCGCCGCAACGCGACTGGAGCCGCCGCTTCTACTTCATTCTGCACCGGCAGAAATACCGCAGTGCGGGCGTGCAGTCCTGGCTCGCTCTGTGCCGCCAGCACACGGGTTAGCCGCGGTCTGCCCGATTGAGAAGTTCGTGCAGCTGGGGGTAGAGCGCGGGGTTGGCAACCAGAATGTTCTGGTGATGAAACTCGGGACTCACGCCTTCGGGCACCGGCTTGAAGTGCCCATACTGTGCTCCGGCTTCGCGGGCAATCAACTGCGCGGCCGCGAAGTCCCACACACTCAGGTTCTCGTAATAGCCGTCCAGCCGGCCCATGGCCACCCAGCAGATATCCAGCGAGGCAGCGCCCAGCCGGCGGATGTCGGCGCATTCCTGCAGCACAAGCGCCAGCCGCCGCACAATCTGCGTCATGTCGCCCTTGATGTAGGGGAAGCCGGTGGCCACGATGGCGCGACGCAGTTCCGTCTTCTGCGCGACGTGAATGGGCGTGTCATTCAGCCAGGCACCCCCGCCCGGCACCGCGTGGAAGGTCTCGTTCACGAACGGATTGCACACCACACCACACTGCACCTTGCCATGCTCGGCGTAGGCAATGGACACGGCACTCTGAAAGTGTCCGTGGGCGTAGTTCACGGTGCCATCGATGGGATCGATGATCCACAGCGGGCCCTGCCAGGCGGAAAGATCCAGCATGTCCGGCGCCGACTCTTCCGCCAGAATGCGATGCTCCGGGAAGCGTGCGCGGATGGCGTCGCAGATGTACTGATCGGCCTTCAGGTCGGCATTGGTCACCAGCTCTGTGCCGCCCTTGTAGGACGACGTCAGCCCCTGAGCGGCCAGGCGCTCACGGCGGATCAGTTCGCCCGCGGATTCGGCGAGGGCGCGGGTAAATTCGGGAATGGACGCGTGCATGGAAGACTTCCGGCGATGAAGGGGAGCGCAGTATAGCAGCAGCCCGACTCAGGCAGCAGGCAGGCACGGGGTGACGCCGACGCCTCCGGCAGAGTATTCTCCCGGCCATGCCGACAACTCCCCTTCATGCCACATCCAGCCTGCGCCGCCTGCCGCGAGTACCCGTATGAAGCTGCACTCCTGGGGGCGCTATCCTGTCACCGAAAGCCGCCTGCATGTTCCGCGCAGTCGCGTGGCCATCGACGCACTGCTGCGAGACGCAGCGCCGGACCAGTCCGCCATGATCGCCCGCGGGCTGGGGCGCAGCTATGGGGACAGCGCTCTGGCGGACGACGTTGTGCAGATGCAGGCCCTGGACAATCTGCTGCATTTCGATGAGTCCACCGGGCACTTGCGCTGCGCCGCAGGCGTCAGCCTGGCCACCTTGCTGCAGGTGTTTCTGCCCCGTGGCTGGATGCTGCCAGTAGTGCCAGGGACACGTTTCGTGACAGTGGGCGGCGCCATTGCCAGCGATGTGCACGGCAAGAATCACCATGGTGCCGGCACCTTCGGCGATCACGTCTGCAATTTGTCCCTGTTGCAGGCCAGTGGTGAGGTCATCGAATGCTCCCCCACGCTGCATGGGGATCTGTTCAATGCCACCTGCGGCGGCATGGGGCTGACGGGCATCATCGTGGACGCTACGCTGGCCCTGCGCCGGGTGCCCGGCTCGGCCATCCTGCAGCAGACCGTGCGCGCGGCCAATCTGCCAGAGGTCTTCGCCCGCTTCGAGGAACATGCCGACGCCACTTACTCGGTGGCATGGCTGGACTGCCTGGCCCGTGGCGATGCCCTGGGCCGCTCGCTGCTCTACCTGGGCGAGCATGCGGAAGATGGCCGTTACCAGGCACCGCGATCAGGCGCTCTCTCTGTGCCCTGCAACGCGCCCGCCTTCCTGCTCAATCGCTACAGCATGGGCGCGTTCAATGCGCTCTATTATCAGCGGCGGGTGGACCCCCAGGCCCGGCAGCGCATCGAGGCTGACAACTACTTCTTTCCGCTGGACGGCATCGCGCACTGGAACCGCCTGTATGGCGCCAAAGGCTTTGTGCAATACCAGTGCGTGATTCCCCAGGACGCAGCACTGAGCGGCATCACCCGCCTGCTCAGTGCCACCAGCGCTGCGGGCAAGGGCTCATTCCTGTCTGTGCTGAAGAAGTTCGGCCCCGCCAATGCCCACTGGCTGTCATTCCCGATGCAGGGCTACACGCTGGCCATGGATTTCAAGTTCGAGCGCTCCCTGCTGCCGTTTCTGGATGAACTGGACCGCATCGTGCTGGATCACGGCGGACGGCTCTACCTGGCCAAGGACGCGCGCATGAGCGCAGAGACATTCCGACGCAGCTATCCGCGCTGGGAAGACTTTCAGGCCCTGCGGCTTGCAAGCGGCGCTGATCGTCTGTTCAATTCGCGGCAGTCGCAGCGCCTGGGGCTCTGACGCACACACTGGAGAATGCATGAAGAACATCCTGGTCATCGGGGCCAATTCCGCCATCGCCAAGGCCGTCTCGCGCCTGTATGCCGAAGAGCACTGCAGGATATTCCTGCTGGCCCGCGACAGCGCGCTGCTGGCGCAGCAGAAGCAGGACCTGGAGATTCGCGGCGCTGCCGAAGTGGACTTCGCGCCGCTGGACGTCACCCATTTCAGCCTGCACGAGGCAGTTCTGGAACAGGCGCTGGACACGCTGGGCAGCATCGACCTGGCCATCCTGTGCCATGGCAGCCTGCCCGATCAGGCCCGCTGTGCGGAACACTTCGACGCCGCGCTGGAGCAATTCAACGTCAATGCCCTGAGCACCATCTCCCTGCTGACCCTGCTGTCCAACCAGATGATCGAACAGGGGCGCGGCTGCATCGCCGTCGTAACCTCGGTGGCAGGGGATCGCGGGCGGGCATCCAATTACGTCTACGGGGCTGCCAAGGGCATGGTGTCGCAATACCTGCAGGGCCTGCGCGGCAGACTGCACCGGCATGGCGTGCATGTCGTGGATATTCGCCCGGGCTTCGTGGACACCCCGATGACAGGGCATCTGCCCAAAGGCGCACTGTGGAGCTCACCCGAACGCATTGCCCAGTGCATCGTCGAGGGCATCCGCAAGAAGCGCCACACGGTGTATGCCCCGGGTTACTGGCGCCTGATCATGGCGGTAGTGCGCGCCATTCCCGACGCCCTCTTCAAGCGCGTTCCACTATGAAAGCCTCCACTGCGCTGCCTCTGTATGTCGATCTTGACGGCACGCTCATGCGCAGTGACCTGCTGCTGGAATCCTTTCTGGAACTGCTCAAACGCAATCTGCTGTATCTGTTTCTGGTGCCACTGTGGCTGCTGCGGGGCAAGGCGGTACTCAAGCGCGAGATTGCCAGCCGCGTGAGCCTGCGAGTGGACCTGCTGCCCTGGAACACCGAATTCGTTGACTATCTGCGAGCCCAGAAGGCGCAGGGCCGGCGCCTGGTGCTGATCTCGGCCTCGGACCAGCTGCTGGTGGACGCCGTTGCCGCGCATCTGGGGCTGTTCGATGCCGCCATTGGCAGCGACGGCAAGCGCAATTGCTCGGGCAGCCAGAAGCAGCAGATCATCGCCGCCGAGGCGCCACAGTATGTGTATGCAGGGGATCGCGAGGTGGATCTGGAAGTCTGGCGCCATGCTGCCGCTGCAATACCCGTGAATGTCTCGCCGGCACTGCGCGCCCGCGTGGCGGCGCTGTCGCCGATTGAGGCGGAGTTCACCCGCACGCCTGGCGGCCTCAAGGGCTGCATACGTTCTCTGCGCCTGCATCAGTGGCTGAAGAATGCGCTGGTGTTGTTGCCGCTGGTGCTCGCCCATGAACTCACTGACACACGGCTGTT
>CAYWMC010000081.1:0-8437 GCA_964459345.1 uncultured Klebsiella sp.
ACGAACGTGGAAGGAAGCGGCCACGCGGTGGTACAGGGAGACCCACCGCAAGTCGAAGGACCCCATTCTGGCAGCGTACAAGTGGCTCGATAAGTATCTGGGCCACCTGTATCTGGATCAGATCACGCGGGAAGTGATCGACAAGATCACGGACGACAAGCTCAAGACGGGGGTTGCACCGGCTACGGTCAATCGCCTGCTGGAGATTGTGCGGGTAGTCCTGAACACGGCTGTAAAGCATTGGGAGTGGATTGAGCGTGCGCCTCACGTGAGGCTGCTGCGGCAACCAACGCGGCGTATACGCTGGCTGACACGGGAGGAGGCAGACACCCTGCTCTCCCATCTGCCGGAGCATACGCGCACGATGGCGCGGTTCTCGCTGGCGACCGGCTTACGGGAAACCAATGTGACGCGCTTGCAGTGGTCGCAGGTGGATCTGGAGCGCCGTTCGGCGTGGGTCGAAGCGGATCAGTCCAAGACAGGCCGACCGATCGGAATACCTCTGAATCGGGAAGCGGTGGTGCTGCTGCGCGGTGAGTTGGGCAAACACAAGAAATACGTGTTCACCTACAACGGCAAGCCGGTGCTGCGTTGCAATACCAAGGTGTGGCGCAGGGCGCTGGAGCTATCTGGGATCAAGGATTTCCGATGGCATGATCTGCGGCACACATGGGCAAGCTGGCACATTCAGAACGGCACCCCAATGCATGTTTTACAAGAGTTAGGCGGATGGTCGGATATTCGAATGGTGCAGCGATATGCGCACCTTTCTCCGGAACATCTGGCGCCGTATGCAGAGACGTTGTGCAGGCTGGAAACAGTCCCTACATTCCTCACTGCACATACGGGCCAGAAACAAAAAAGCAGTTACCCAGTGCGCTAGGTAACTGCTTGATTGTAAAGCGTCTTTAATGGTGCACCCGGAGAGATTCGAACTCCCGACCAAGTGGTTCGAAGCCACCTACTCTATCCAGCTGAGCTACGGATGCGTGCGGGACGGGAGTATATCGAAGTCGTCAGGGACGGTCACCCGAAAATTTTCCCTCCCAGGATCCTCACTCCACCCCCGCCCCCCGCACCACCACATTCACCTGATTGGCCGTGGGCACCACGCCCTGCGGGAAGTTCAGGCCCGAATCGAGTTCACCTACCTGCCCTGGTGCGAGCCGCGGGACCACCAGCGTGCGCGTCGCGAGCTGACCCGCGATCACGGCCTGGAACTCGATGCTGATGTCACGCATGGCCACAGGCGAGCGGTTCTCGACGCGGGCCAACAGGCGACCGGCGTTGTTGACTACAGGCTGCGCGGCGACGTACTGCGTGGGGTTGTCCGGAATGTCCAGGCGCATGAACGCGGCCCTGGACTGCTCACCCACCAGCCCGGAGGCTGCGCTGGCCGCCTGGAAATACTGCTTGGCAGACACGCGGTCATTGCTCTGCAGAGCCAGTTCACCCAGCTCGCTCATGGCCAGCGCTGTGGGCAGCAGGTCGACGCTGCGCTCCAGGTCTTCCCGCGCACGCTGGCGCTCCCCCTGGCGGGCAAAGGCGACACCACGCCCAAGGTAATAGTCGAAGTAATCCGGGTCGCGCGCGATGGCATCATCGTAACGGCGTGACGCCGCTTCATAGCGACGCTGGTAGACGAGGATGTCCGCAGCCAGGCCGTGGAAGCGGGCTTCGTCGGGTACCAGGCTGAGGGCCGTCTCCAGGCGGCGATCGGCCTCTTCCAGCTTGTCTTCGGCAATCAGCTTCTCGGCTTCGTCGAAGGCGTCGTAGGCGGGCTTTGTCTCGCGCAGGAAAGCGGTGGCCTCGCGGTAGCGCTCTTCCCCCAACTCCCCGCCACTGATGCCTTCGGCGCGCAGCTGAGCCACCAGCGCGCGGTTGTTCTGCACGCGCTCCTGGGAAGGCGGATGGCTGGCGAACAGACCATCGAGCCAGTTGCTGTCGCGGCCCTCGGACAGCCGCACGAAGACTTCCTGCAGGCTGATGGCAGCGGCCGGGTCATAGCCCGCGGCTGCCATGTAGCGAATGCCATAGGCATCGGACTCGCGCTCGGCATCGCGACCATAGCGCTGCGTCACGAGCTGGGCGCCCAGCATGGCGCCGCCCACCACGTAATCGGAGTACTCACTGCCCTGGGCGGCGATGGCGCCCACCACCAGCGCCCCCTGCAGCAACATGCCGCGCTCCATGGCCTGGGCACCATGACGGGCGGCGGCGTGGACGATCTCGTGGCCCAGCACGGCGGCCAGTTCGGCCTCGTTGTTGAGTTCAGTGAGCAGTCCGCGGTTCACCGCAATCTTGCCGCCGGGCAGCGCCCAGGCATTGGGCACCGAGTTGTTCAGCACCACGAATTCGTAAGGCAGCTGGCGGTCACTCACTTCGGCCAGCCGCTGGCCCACGCCCTGCACATAGGCCGTCAGCTCGGGGTCAACACTGAACTGCCCGCCCTGGGACTGTTGCGAGGGGCTGTACTGCTCGGCGCCGATGGTCAGTTCGCGCTGTTCGGAGATGAACCCGAGTTCGCGCTGCCCCGTGACCGGGTTGACGGCGCAGCTGCCCAGCAGGATGGCAGCCAGGGCGAGGGCGGTGGACTTGTGCAGGCGGGCGCGGGTGGTGAATGACATGATGAGTTCTCGTGACGAAACAGCGAAGTGACCTGAATGATTCTATGCCGGAGCAAGACTCAGCCGCCAGCACGCAATTTGCGCGCGCCGCGGCGGGAAATTTCGAGCTATGCTTGGGGCATGTATCCCCCTTTCAAGGAAGACAGCCATGACAAACCGATGCGCCTGGTGCGGCACTGACCCGCTCTACGTTCACTACCACGACACGGAATGGGGCGTGCCACTGCACGACGATCAGGCGCTGTTCGAGTTCCTGAGTCTGGAGTGCCAGCAGGCGGGCCTGAGCTGGATCACGGTGCTGCGCAAGCGCGAGCACTACCGCAAGGCCTTCTTCGACTTCGACCCGCAGCGGGTGGCGCGCATGACGGATGCCGAGATCGAAGAACGTCTGCTGGACACGGGCCTGATCCGCAATCGCCTGAAACTCTACTCCATGCGCAGCAATGCCAGCGCCTTCCTGGCGGTGCAGCAGGAGTTCGGCAGTTTCGACAAGTACATCTGGGGGTTCACAGGCGGGAAGGTTCTCGATGGAAAACGTGCCGGCATGGGCGACATCCCGGCCACATCCCCCGAGAGCGACGCTCTGTCAAAAGACCTCAAGAAGCGCGGCTTCAAATTCGTGGGGTCGACCATCTGCTACGCCCACATGCAGGCCACCGGCATGGTCAATGACCATGTGCAGACCTGCTTCCGCTACAAGCAGGTGTGACGCTACGCCCGGCTTACAGCGCCCGCACGTTCAGGGTGTAGCTGGACACCACGATGAGCACCAGGTTGAACGCCAGCACGGCCATGTGCACATGGCGATTGCGGGTGAGGAACAGGGGAATGAACGACAGGGCCAGCAGGCCCGGGCCAATGACGCGCGTGAACCAGGTGTCGCGGAAATCGGGCAGCAGCGAGTCCGCCAGGGCAGAGAGAATGAAGAACACCAGCACCAGGGGAAAGAACCAGTCCTTGATGCGGAAGTAATGCTCTTCCAGGTCCATGGACTGCCCTTCACGCAGCTCCGGGGTCAGCACGAAACTGAGCAGCACCAGCACGATGGGGGCACTGAGCCCGAGCAGCATCTGGCCGACAGAGCGCAGGTCCACGCCGTACTGATATTCCCAGAAGCCCAGATAATGAAACGTCACGACCACCAGCAGCCAGAATGACCAGCCCAGCACGAACAGCGGGCGCTTGACCTGCTGCCAGCTGCGGATCAGCCGCCCCCAGCCCATCATCAATTCGGCCAGCGAGAACGCCACGACCACCGAGACGAACATCATGATGAATTCGAATTTCGACATGGGGGCCTTTCAGCGACAGATCAGTCGTGGTGTTCCTGGGCAAGGAAGGCACGCAGCGCTTCGCGGTTGAGCTCGGCTGCACGTTTCTCGAACACTATCTTTTGCAAGGTGTCGATCAGGGAGTCGCGGAAGCCGTCCTTGTGCAGGTAGGCGCACACGCCGCCATCGGCAGATTCCAGGGCGCGCTTCTTGAGATCGTCGCGGTGGTCTTCCGTTACCATGATCACGGGCGTGGGCTGGCGCAGCGGGCTGCGTCTTTCCACTTCCCGCAGGTGATACAGGAACTGGTCGCGGGGCTTCTTGTAATTGTTCCAGCCGGTGATGACGCAGGACAGCTTGTTGGTGAGCAGGCCGAAGAAGCGGTCATACTGGCGCACCGCATCCATGGCATTGGCTTCGTTGTAGGTGTTGATGCTGGTGTACTGCCCCGTGGCGCCAATCTCGGCGGCGATCTCGTCGACCAGCTTGTTGTCGAGATCGTAAATCAGGATTACGGGTTTGAAACTCATGCTGTGACCCCTTCTTGTTCTTCTTTCAGCGTAGCAACTGCCCGCCATCGACATCCACTGTTGTGCCGGTAGCATAGCCATTGTGCATCAGGTAAAGCAACGCGCTGGCGACTTCCTCCGGGCGCCCGACCCGCTCCACCAGCTGGCCCTTGACCATGGCTGCCACGCGCTCGGCGCGGGCCTCGCCCATCCAGTCGAACAGGGCCGTATCGATAATGCCGGGGGACACCACGTTGACGCGGATCGGCGCCATCTCGGACGCCAGGCAGCGTACCAGCGTCTCGACGGCAGCACCGACGCAGCTCAGGGCCGAGCTGTTGGCCTTGATCTTGCGCGCCGGGGCGCCGCTGACCAGGGTGATGGAGCCGGTCTTCGCCATGAAAGGCGCGCCTGTGCGGACCACTTTGGCATAGCCCCAGAGCTTGCCGAACGCGTCCTTGAACTGGTCTTCCGTCTGTTCCAGGAACGGCTTGAGCGTGCGGGAGCCGCCCGTGGCTGCGGACACCAGGTGATCGATCACACCCACCTCGGCAAACAAGGCCTTCAATGCGGCCTCGTCATGGGTATCCACGCTCACCACCTTGATGCGCCCTGCTCCGGCGGCGGTGGCCTTCTCGATGTGGGCAGCGGAGCGTCCCGCAGCCCAGACATTGGCACCCTGCTGACTCGCGCCCAGCGCCGTGGCCAGACCGATGCCCGAGGTACCGCCGATCACCACCACATTCTTGCCGTGCAAAGCCCCTGCTGTCATGTCTGTCTCCCGTTGAATTCTGCTGGTATTGGTGCGCGCAGCGCCCCGTCTGCGAAGGCCGGGAATGGTAGCACAGAAAGTCCGGAGGCCCTTTCCGCCGGCCTCTGCGCCCGTCATTTTCATCGCACAGGCTTTACCCTCGCAGCCGAAGCTGGCATGGTAGACGGGCATTGGCATTTACAGGAGAAACACATGCGCAAGATCATTCTGGCTGTTGGTTTGGGCACTCTACTCAGCGCCTGCGGCACGTGGGTCAACCTGACGGCAGCCGGCCGCCTGGTCACCGTGGCCACACCAACGGAAGTGGCGAGCTGCCGACGTATAGGCACCAGCACTTCCAATGCGATGAGCGAGATCGTTTTCGTCGAGCGCGGCTCAGCAAAACTGCAGTCCGAGCTGATTGACCTGGCCCGCAACGAAGCGGCCGACATGGGCGGCAACCGTATTGTCGTCGAGTCGCCCATCACTGACGGCCGCCAGACCTTCGGCGTGTACAGCTGCCTGAACTAGCCCGAATCGACCGCGCAGGACGCCGGCGAGCAAGACCCGAAGACCGACAAGAAAAAAGCTACTCCTGTGTTGTGACGTCGCAGGAAGAATGGAATCTGGAAGCAGGATCAGATGGACAAGACACTACTCTCACTGAGCCGGTTCTTCGCGCTCATTCCTTTGTGGACACTCCGCGCCCGCTGGCTTGTGCTGATCGTGCTGATCAGCTCGACGGCCTTCATGGGCTATGGCGCCGCCACCCGCACCACGCTCGACATGACCATCGACAGCTTCATCGACCAGGACGACCCGGCGATTGCGGCGCTCAATGAATTCCGTGAGCAGTTCGGCAGTGACGACTCCGTGTTTCTGGTCTACCGGGCACTGGATGGCGATGTGTTCTCGGCGCAGTCCCTGCGCGCCGTGCAGGCACTGACCCGCGAACTGGAAGACTGGCGACAGCTGGACCCTGGCGCCTATCCCGCAGAGATTGAAGGCGAACCTGTCATCCTGGCGGAGCTGGACAAGATCCGGCGCGTGCAGTCGCTGAGCACCGCCCGGGTGCAGAGTGTGGAAGGTGACACGCTGCGTTCCGACCGCCTTGTTCCAGAACAACTGCCAGAGTCTGCCGAGGCACTGCTAGCCATTCGCGAACGCGCGCTGGCGCAGGACGACTACCGCCTGCTGTTCTATTCCGCCGACGGCCGCCATGCCGGCATTCTGATCCAGACCATCTTCGGCGCCGAGCCGGTGGAAGGCTTCACGCCGCTGATCGATGCTGCCGACGTGTCCCTCGACCTGAGCTTCAGCGCCTTCGATGCCGCCGACTCCTTCGCGCTGGACTTCGACGAGGACGCCGCGGTGCAGGACATCCCGTTCCAGACCGTGGACATGTTCGAGTACAGCCAGTTCTTCACCGCCATCCGCGCCGTCTACACAAAGCACACCGATGTGCTGGAGTTCTTTCCGGTCGGCAATCCCCCCATGAACGAGTTCATCTACCGCATGCTGCAGCAGATGATGGTGCTGGGCGTCGCCATGATCGGCATCTTCGTGGGGCTGCTGTGGGTGCTGTTCCGCTCCTTCAGCGCTGTGGTGTGGCCCATTCTTACCATCGCGCTCAGCCTGCTGTGGACGTGGGGGGCCACTGCCTGGCTCGGCGTGCCCATGTCCACCATGATCGTGCTCACATGCCTGCTGATCTTTGCCTGCGGCATCGCCGACTGCGTGCATGTGATGAGTGCGTATTTTGGCTGCCGGCGCGAAGGCATGGATCACGACAAGGCGGTGTTTGCGGCCTATGACAACACCGGGCTGGCGATCTTCATCACCACCATCACCACGATGGCCGGCGTGATGGCACTGAGCCTGTCTGACCTGACCCCCATTCGCATCTTCGCCGTGATGTCGGCCGGCGGCGTCTTCATGGCCCTGTTCTTCACGCTGGTGCTGCTGCCGATTCTGCTGAGCATGTGGCACCCGGGCACGCCCCAGGTGCGCTCGACGTCGTCGGGGCTGCGGCAGCGCTGGCAGGCCTTGTCAGGCTCTGGCAAGGCAGCGTGCTGCATGCTGTTGCTGGTGGTCGCCATGCCGGTTCTGGGCCCGCAGATCGGGGCCTATCTTGCGCTGGTCTGCGTGCTTACAGCCGCAGTGCTGCGGTGGCAGGAGCCCATGCTGCGGGCAGTGCCACGCCTGGTCGCGCGCAGCCCGGCCACGATTCTGGGCGTGTTCGCCGCCATTCTGCTGGTGTGCATCTATGGCACCAGCCTGGTCCGCATCGACAGCAATATTTCGGAACTGACCCGGGAAGGCAGCGAGATGCGGGTGGCCTATGCTGTCGTTGACGAGCACATGGCAGGCGCCCAGAGCATGGAGATCATGATCGACACCGGCGTCAGCGACGGCCTGCTCAATCCCGCGATGCTGCAGGCAGTGGATGCCCTTCAGGCGCGCATTGAGAGCGACTACGCGACGCAGATCTCGCGCACCTGGTCACTGGCGGACATCGTCAAGGACACCAGCCAGATCATGAACAACAATGATCCCGCCTTCTACCGTGTGCCCGATTCCGAGGCCATGATTTCCCAGCTGCTCTACCTGTTCAACAGCGCCAATCCGGATGACCGGCGCAGCCTGGTGTCGGATGATTACAGCCGTTCGCACATCACCTTGAATGCCTACAACGCAGGCTCCTATCAGTACCAGCAGTTCTTTGACGAGATCGGCCTGCTGATTGACGACGTGTTCGACCCCTTGCGGGCGGATTTCCCTGCACTGGAAGTGCGCATGACCGGGTCCATTCCTCTGATGATGCGGGCCACCGACGAGATCGCGCAGTCTCAGTACAGCAGCTTCGGGCTGGCACTGGGCGTGATCTGCGTCATCATGATGTTGACGCTGGGCTCGATACAGGGTGGTTTGCTGTCAATCATTCCGAATCTGATTCCGGCCCTGCTCAGCTTTGGCCTGATGGGCCTGCTGGGCATTCCCCTTGATACCGACACGCTCATGATTGCCCCGGTGATCATCGGCATTGCTGTGGATGACACGATTCATTTCATGACACACTACCGGCTGGAACTGATTCGCACACGCAGCATGGCGCTCGCGCTCAAAAGCACCGTGGAAGACGTCGGGACGGCCGTGATCTTTACCACCATGGTACTGGGCATGGGCTTCGCGATCATGGGCTTTTCGGATTACCTGGGCATTGCCAAAATCGGCATTTTCGGGTCTCTGGCGATCTTCGTGGCACTGCTTTGCGATCTG
>CAYWMC010000082.1:0-6606 GCA_964459345.1 uncultured Klebsiella sp.
CCATTTCAATCAGGTTGTAAAAGACATTGCCCATGACTACGGCCTTGGCAGCCAGTTCCAGGTGCTTCGCGCAGTGCAGATCACCCTCTACAAGCCCATTGATGACGGCAGATGGCACCCAGACCTCGCCTTCCACAACTCCGCCATCGGCGAGCCTGAGCACTGCACCGGACTCATCATCGGCCAGCACATTGCCGCGAATCCGACCTTCAATGATCAATTCTCCCGAGAAGCGCAGGTCTCCGACAATTTCAGTGTGGCGCGAAATCAATGTGTGGGCCGGGCCCCCAGCATGGCTTGTCTTTGATCCTGATCCGAACATTTCACACTTCCTCGACTGACCAGCTGGATATCTTTTCGGCTTTGTATTCGAGCGGGCGTCTGGATTGCGCGCGCACTTCGATCTGCTGCGGAACAAAGCCGGGAGGCAGATCAAATTCGGCCTCGAGCGTCTGGAAGTAACGGAATTCCAGGGCGTCGTCAAAAGTCGCAGGAGCGCGGATCAGCTCGTCCATTGCGTACACCTTGCGTTCGTTTGCTTCCAGACCCACCAGATCGATCTCGACATTGCCTTCCACCGTACTGTCGCCGGCGCCGGCCAGTCTGAAGACAGCACGGTACCGGTACGCACCAGGCGCACTGCCACGGGTGACAAGTATTTCCGCGATGATAAGGCCACTCTCGGATGCATCCGGTGACATCACCTGCCTGTAGAAGGACACATCCTGTTCCAGCTGCATCACGCGCTGGCGCAAGCCATTGATGGTGGCCTGAACTTCCTCTGCAGCGCGCTGATCCACGAGGTTGTCGCGTCCAGTCATGGCAAGGTCGGAACGCAATCCGGCAATCTGTTCCTGTGCCTGAATGAGCGCCTCACTCAACAGCACATTTTCTTCGCCAACTTCGATGTGTTCGCGAGAGGCGCCATAGTAGCCCCAGTACAATCCGGCCAGCGCTGCCAGAAAGACTCCCGTTGCAAAGGACACAGCGAGCGCCGCCGGCAACCAGGGACGATAGGGCACCACCACCATTCTGGTCTGCCTGCTTCCCTTTACGGCATTGGCCACGGCAGTCAACGCCTCATGGCAGCAGAGCGACGGTTTGCAGGCCTTCCGCTTCATTCAGTCCGAACATGATGTTCATGTTCTGAATGGCCTGTCCGGAGGCGCCCTTCACCAGATTGTCGATGACAGACATCACCACCACCATGTTGTTGGCTGGAAGGTAGCACACCCCGATCTGACAGTAATTGGCGCCCCGCACATTGCGCGTGGCCGGATACTTGCCGCTGGGCAACACATCCACGAAGGGCTCGTCCTTGTACCGATTCTCGAATACCGCCTGCAGGTCTGCGCCCTGCTTGCCGGCCTTCAACGGGGCATAGAGCGTGGCATGGATACCGCGGATCATGGGCGTGAGGTGCGGGATGAACGTGAGTCGGACAGACTCTCCGGCATAGGTATCCAGCCCCTGACTTATCTCGGGGAGGTGACGATGCCCCGACACACCGTAGGCGTGCAGAGACTCGGATGCTTCGGAAAGCAGACTGCCGACCGCGGCCTTGCGTCCGGCACCGCTGACGCCGGACTTGGCGTCGGCGATCAGACTCTGGGTATCGACCAGCCCCTGCTCCAGCAAAGGCAGGAATCCAAGCTGGATGGCTGTCGGATAGCAGCCAGGTACTGCCAGCAGCTGCGCGCCTGCAATGGCGGCGCGGTTCACTTCGGGCAGGCCATACACTGCCTGCGCCAGATATTGCGGACTCTCATGCGCCACGTTGTACCACTTCTCCCACAACGCCTGGTTCTTCAGACGAAAATCCGCTGAAAGATCGATGACGCGAACACCGCGCTCGAGCAGCTGCGGCACCGTTTTCATGGCTACAGCATGGGGCGTGGCATAGAAGACAACATCACAGGCATACAACGCGTCGGTGTCAGGCGCAGAGAATGCCAGATCCACATGGCCGCGCAGATTGGGGAAAAGATCAGCGACGGCGGTACCCTGCATTTCGCGGGACGTGATGACGTCGATGCGGACATCCTTGCGGGGAGCCAGCAGACGCAATAACTCCACTCCGGTATAGCCCGTTGCCCCGACAATGCCGACCTTGATCATCTGTTTCTCCCTTTCAAGCATAAGATGCTGACTTGAATGACTAAATTCCAATCCGTCATGAAAACAACGGCCCGGCATGATACCGCCGATTGCAGGCTCGATCCATTCAATCAGCTGTGCTAACTTACCGGCTCGAATTCAGCGGCCAGCGGCCGTCGCATCAAGGCAAGGGGGCCGTATGCTGTGGGTCAAGGCGTTTCATATCGTCGCGGTTGTCTGCTGGTTCGCCGCCATCTTCTATCTGCCCCGCCTGTTCGTCTACCACGCCATGGCTGAAGACCAGACCAGCCGGGATCGTTTCATCATCATGGAACGCAAGCTGATCAATGGCATTGGCACGCCCTCCGCGATTGCCACCATCCTGCTCGGTATCTGGCTCATCAGTTTCGACGTTGGGTACTACATGAGTTCCGGCTGGATGCACGCCAAACTCGGACTGGTGTTGCTGCTCGTGGTGTACCACGGCATGTGCTACCGCTTCGTTCTGGATTTCCGCGCCGGCCGCAATGCGCGCAGCCACGTGTACTACCGCTACTTCAATGAATTTCCCGTCCTGTTGCTGATCGCCATCGTCATCCTGGTTGTCGTAAGACCGTTCTAGACCGTCGCGGAGGGGCTCCACCTGTGTCCTCAATGAAAGAGACCGACGACTGCAAACCGAACGTGCTGTGCTTCTCAGGCCTCGACCCGTCCGGTGGCGCTGGAATACAGGCTGACATCGAGTCTCTGTTCAGCACCGGATGTCACTGTCTGCCTGTTGTCACCGCCCTGACTGTTCAGGATACGCGCAATGTCATGGCGTCCTGTCCGGTATCACCGACATTGCTGATCGCACAGGCCAGGGCGGTGCTGGAGGACATGCCAGTCGCCGCCATCAAGATCGGACTGCTTGGGAGCATACAGGCCGCCGAAGTCATTCACAGCATCCTGCGTGACTACCCCGGCATCCCCGTCATTCTCGACCCGATTCTGCGCGCCGGAGGAGGATTCGACTTCAGCGCGGATGACATTCGCAGCGCCATGCGCAACCTGCTGATTCCGCTGACTACCGTGCTGACTCCCAACACGCTGGAACTGCGCATGCTCACAAGCGCGGCGGACAGTGCAGATGCCAGTGCCAATGCCTTGCTTGAACTGGGCTGCACACACGTCCTGCTGACCGGCACGCACGCGGACAGCCCGAAGGTCATCAATCGTCTGTACACCCGCCATCAAACGCCTCAGCTTTACGAATGGCCTCGCCTGCCCGGGGAGTACCACGGCTCGGGCTGCACGCTCGCCGCCAGTCTGGCCGGCCACATCGCCCACGGCCTGACCATCGCCGATGCCGCGCGCCAGGCGCAGCACTTCACATGGCACAGTCTGCAGGCAGGGCAACGGCCGGGCTGCGGACAGTCCCTGCCCGAGCGTGGCTACTGGAGCCGCAGCAAGTGAATGCCACCATCCCCCTGCGGGGCCTGTACGCCATCACCGATGAACACCTGCTGCCGGAGGAACTGCTGCTGGAGCGTGTAGAAGCAGCGCTCGCAACCGGACTGGCCCTGCTTCAGTACCGCAACAAGCTCTCGACGACTGCGCAACGGCAGACACAGGCGGAAGCCTTGCTGGCGCTGTGCCGGCGCTACAATACACCGCTGCTGATCAATGACGATGTGGCACTCTGCCTGGCCGTCGGCGCTGATGGCGTGCATCTTGGTCAGGGCGATTCGGCCTTGCAGCTGGCGCGGCAGCAACTTGGTCCACGGGCCATCATCGGCATTACCTGCCACAGCGATCTCACCCTGGCCAGAAGGGCTGAAGAAGACGGAGCATCCTATGTTGCTTTCGGGCGTTTCTTCCCCTCTGCCACCAAGCCCCACGCCTTGCCTGCAGAGATCGGCATTCTGCACAGGGCCAGGGCTGCCCTGCGCATCCCGATTGTTGCAATCGGCGGCATCAACGCCGAAAATGGCGCCACGTTACTCACTGCCGGCGCGGATATGCTGGCAGTCATTCACGACCTGTTCGCCTTTCCCGATGTCGAATCCCGAGCTCGAGAACTGAATTCACTGTTTGCTTCATCACATTGATCGGCCCATCGCTGCGGCCGTCGAGGAACTCATGTCTGCTGTCGAATCCACACCCGCAAAAGTCCACAGTCGCTCCGCCGCCCTGTTCGAAGAAGCCAAGCGCTACATTCCGGGAGGCGTCAATTCGCCAGTGCGCGCCTTTCGCGGTGTTGGTGGAAACCCCCTGTTCTTTCAAGGCGGCGAAGGCGCCTGGCTGATCGACGAAGACAACAATCGCTACATCGACTATGTGGGCGCATGGGGGCCTCTCATTCTGGGACACCGGCACCCTGCCGTGATCGAAGCGCTGCAGACGCAGCTTCTGCACGGGCTGGGTTACGGCGCCTCGACCGAGGCCGAAGTCACCATTGCGAAGACCATCTGCAAACTGGTGCCCTCCATCGAAAGAGTGCGACTGGTTACCTCTGGCACCGAAGCCACCATGAGCGCCATCCGCGTGGCACGTGGTTTCACGCGCCGCGACAAGATCGTCAAGTTTGAAGGCTGCTATCACGGCCACGTGGACGGCTTGCTGGTGAAGGCCGGCTCCGGTGCATTGACGCTGGGCGAGCCTGATTCCCTGGGCGTTCCCAAAGCCTATACCGACCTTACCTATGTGCTGCCCTACAACGACGCCGATGCCCTTGTTGCCTTCTTCGAGAAACACGGCAGCGAGATTGCCTGCGTGATCGTCGAGCCCGTAGCCGGCAACATGAATCTGGTGCCGCCTCTGCCCGGCTATCTGGAGACCATGCGGGAAGTCTGCACGCAGTACGGCGCTGTGCTGATTTTTGATGAAGTGATGACGGGCTTCCGGGTCGCGCTGGGCGGCGCGCAGTCGCATTACAAAGTCACTCCTGACATGACTACGCTGGGCAAAGTGATCGGTGGCGGCTTGCCCGTCGGAGCCTTCGGCGGACGTCGCGAGATCATGGAAATGGTGGCCCCCATGGGCGCCGTGTATCAGGCCGGCACACTGGCCGGTAGTCCGCTGGCAGTTGCGGCTGGCATGGCGATGCTGACGGCAATTCAGACCCCTGGCTTCTACGAGGCACTCAATGCTCGCACCAGCGCTCTGATGCAAGGCCTGGAAGAGCGCGCCAGTGCGGCGGGCATTCCCTTCACAACCCACAGCGTGGGCGGCATGTTCGGCTGCTTCTTCAGCAAGGAAGAAAAGGTGAACACCTTCGAGCAAGTGATGGCCTGCAATGTGGAGCAGTTCAAGAAGTACTTCCACCTGATGCTGAACCGTGGCGTCTACCTGGCCCCTTCTGCCTTCGAGGCAGGCTTCGTGGGCGCCGCCCATGGCGACAAGGAAATCAGCCTGACACTGGATGCCGCCGAACAGGCTTTCAACACACTGGAGCGCACATGAAGCACTACGACGTCTACGGAATCGGCAATGCCCTGGTGGACAAGGAATTTGAAGTCGACGATCAGTTCTTCGTTGATGGCGGCATTGAAAAGGGCTTCATGACGCTGATCGACGAGGACAAGCAGCAGGCGCTGCTCGACCTGCTGATGCAGCGTTATTCCCTGAAGAAGCGTGCCGGAGGCGGTTCCGCTGCCAACTCCCTGTACGCGCTCAGCCAGTTCGGCGGCAAGGCGTTCTTCTCCTGCAAGGTGGCCAACGACGAAGCGGGTCACTTCTACATGAGCGAACTGGGCGACCTCAATATCAAGACCAACCTCAGTGCCGAACGCGAAGAAGGCACCACCGGGCGCTGCCTGGTCATGGTGACCCCCGATGCGGAGCGCACCATGCTGACATCGCTGGGAATCTCGCAGCGCGTGTCCACGGACGAGCTGAACTACGACGCCATCAGTCAGTCAGAGTACGCCTATGTCGAAGGCTATCTGGTCACGTCGCCCACAGCACGCAGCGCAGTGCTGGACCTCAAGCGGCACGCGCGCGAGAGCGGCGTGAAGTTTGCCCTGACCTTCTCGGACCCCGCGATGGTCGAGTACTTCCGCGACGGCATCAACGAATTCATCGGCGACGGCGTAGACCTTCTGTTCTGCAACGAGAAGGAAGCGATGCTGTGGTCGGGAGAAGAGACGATCGAGGCTGCCTGTGCCGCTCTGGAAAAGGTGGCGCGGCAGTTTGCAGTGACCCGCGGAGCAGCCGGCGCACGTCTGTTTGATGGTGAGCGCTATACCGACGTCGCCCCGCACACGGTGAGGGCTGTGGACAGCAATGGCGCAGGAGACATGTTCTCTGGCGCCTTCCTGTATGGCATTACGCAGGGTTTTGATTTCGCAACATCGGGCGCGCTGGCAAGCCTGGCGTCCTCACTGGTGGTGGCGCAGTTCGGACCTCGGCTTGCGCCAGGGCAGCATGGTGAAATTCTGGAAAGACTGGGCTTGAACAGGCGCTGAGGCAGGAGGGTTCGCGGGCAGAGCCTTCATGCCCGCGGGTACGCTTCCACCATCAGGCGCG
>CAYWMC010000082.1:6706-8359 GCA_964459345.1 uncultured Klebsiella sp.
AGGGTTCGCGGGCAGAGCCTTCATGCCCGCGGGTACGCTTCCACCATCAGGCGCGCAACTCGTCCACGAACTTCTTCACCCCGTCGAACCACGACGTCTTCTTGGGCGACTGCGCCCCTTCGCTTTCCGCGATGTCGTGGAATTCCGCCAGCAGTTCCTTCTGCCGCTTGGTCAGGTTCACCGGAGTCTCGACCACCACGCGGCACAGCAGATCGCCCGTGACGCCACCACGCACCGGGGTCACCCCCTTGTTGCGCAGGCGGAACAGCTTGCCAGTCTGTGTCTCCGGCGGAATCTTCAGTTTCACACGGCCATCCAGCGTCGGCACTTCCAGCTCGCCGCCGAGGGCTGCGTCCACGAAACTGATGGGAATCTCGCAGTGCAGATCGATGCCGTCACGCTCGAACAGTTTGTGCTCCCGCACCGACACCTGTACGTACAAATCACCGGGCGGTCCACCGTGACTGCCCGCCTGGCCCTCGCCCGTCAGCCGGATGCGATCGCCCGTGTCCACGCCTGGCGGGACTTTCACTGACAAGGTCTTCTGTTCCTCGACACTGCCGCGCCCGTGGCAGGTGTTGCAGGGGTCCTTGATCTGTTTGCCAGAGCCCTGGCAGCGCGGGCACGTCTGCTGCACAGAGAAGAAGCCCTGCTGCATGCGCACCTGGCCGATGCCGTTGCACGTGCTGCAATCTACAGGACTGCTGCCCTTGCGGGCGCCGGAGCCGTCACAGGTCTTGCAGGTGACTGCCGCCGGAATGCGAATCTTGGTGGTTGTGCCGCGCACCGCTTCTTCGAGATCCAGTTCGAGGGTATAGCGCAGATCGGCGCCCTTGCGCACATTGCTGCGCCCGCCCCCACCGCGCTGGCCCCCAAAGATGTCGCCGAAGATATCGCCAAAAATATCGCCAAAGTCTGCATTGCCAGCACCACCGCCGCCCTGCTGATTGACGCCGGCATGGCCGTACTGGTCATAGCGCGCGCGCTTCTGGGCGTCAGAGAGCACTTCGAAAGCCTCGTTCGCTTCCTTGAACTTGTCCTCTGCGGACTTGTCATCCGGATTGCGGTCAGGGTGATGCTTCATTGCCTCACGGCGATAGGCCTTCTTGATGTCGGCCTCGGAAGCGTCCCGTGCAACACCCAGTACTTCGTAATAATCTCGTTTGGACATAGTGATCGTCGGTCTCGTCTTGCATCAATGTTCAGTGCCGGTTTGCGCACCTTGGAACGCAAAAAACCAGACAGGTTGCCCCGTCCGGTTCTTGTGCTTTCGTGCACCTCTTGCGCGCCGGATCGGAACGCAGGATTGCAGGCTTACTTGTCGTCTTTGACTTCTTCGAACTCGGCATCCACCGCGTCGTCGTTCTGCCCGGCATTGCCCTGCGCGCCACCAGCGGCACCGCCCTGGGCACCGGCCTGCTTCTCGGCATACATCTTCTGCGCCAGGCTGGAGGATACGTCGGTCAGCTCCTTGGTGCGAGCTTCAATCTCGGCAATGTCGCCGGACTTGATCGCTGCTTCCGTGGCAAGAATTGCAGCCTCGATCTTCTCCTTCTCTGCCGCATCCACCTTGCTGCCAGCTTCTTCCAGCGTCTTGCGCGTGGCGTGCACCAGACCATCGGCCGTGTTGCGCGCGGTGATCAGCTGCTCGAA
>CAYWMC010000083.1:0-1122 GCA_964459345.1 uncultured Klebsiella sp.
TACTGAGCGGGCCGCGCGAACTGACCGAAGAAGAAATTGAAATGGTGAGCGGTGGGCTGCCGTTTGTGATTGCGCCTATTGTGATCAAGGGAGCCGAGCTCGCTGCGGCGGCGTTCATTGGCGGGTTCTTCGGCCACTTGGGCTATATGGCGGCAAACAATATTTGGGGAGAGGAAGAGCAAGCCTGTCGATAGCCGTTGCGCCTACACTGCCAGGCTCTCAGCGATGCAGAGTCTGGCACTTCTCAAGATCGACTTGATGAGCCTGTGACCTATATGCGAGCACTATTTCTGATTGTAACGTTTCTCATCCTTAGAATTGTGGACACATTTACAACATGGCAATTGACCAGCAGCGGAAGAGCCGTTGAACTGAATCCAACGGTCAACACGGAGAGCCTGCTCTCAATTCTACTTTCGCCTGTCCCACTTCTGATAGCTTGCATCTTTCTTGGGTGCGTTATCTATACCGAAAAGAATGCACAGAACTTCGAAAGAATCGTTGGTAGCGGAGTATTTCCATCCTACCCATTCTTTTTCCCCTTCTACTACCTGCTTCTACTTGGCATTGTCTGCATCAGCAACACTCTCGGAATCTTTGGTATCGGAACGCCAATTTCCATTATCGCGACTCCGTTCAAATACATTACTTCATCGACCAACCTGCAATTCATTCTTGGTTACACCTTCCTGATTCTCTTGACTCTTCCAGCAGCGATACCAATCGTCAGGAAAATGTACACCTCCAGATGGAATACTGTCTCGTCTGAAGACAAAGGAACCAGTTGAATCGATCACGTTACGACATGGGTAATGCTTGAGGTGAATCTTGACGAAGAAAATAACCCACTTATCGTAGGTCACAGAATTTGGTCCATCTTTCTCTCCCAAGTTCCAATTGGGGTGACGCATTGGTGCCTGGTACTCCGGTGGCATGGTTCGCTTCCTTGTTTCGCTTTTTCACGGAGGATCGCCATGGGCGGATCTGCATCGCCCTCATCGTCCTCTACATCGCCGCCCTTCCTGCTATCAGCCGAATCGGTCTGCGAATCCACGCCCCTGCTGTGCCCGCCAGCACTGCGGACGCCGAACCCGCGAAGTAATTGTCCCGCACTCAGAGACC
>CAYWMC010000083.1:1132-8293 GCA_964459345.1 uncultured Klebsiella sp.
CTCGACATACGCCATTTGGCCCTGCAAAATCGAACTACAACAGACCACAACACTACCGGGGCGCTGCTTTTCCCATGTTCAAGAAAATCCTGCTTGCCTCTCTCATTGTCGTCACCGGCCTTGCCCTGGTGACCTACGTCTATTTCGACCAAGTCATCCGCCGCGGCGTCGAGATC
Organism: uncultured Klebsiella sp.; assembly: GCA_964459345.1. Taxonomy (GTDB): domain Bacteria; phylum Pseudomonadota; class Gammaproteobacteria; order Pseudomonadales; family Pseudohongiellaceae; genus UBA5078. The sequence goes on from CAYWMC010000083.1 coordinate 1,309, forward strand.
GCCGGCACCAGTGCCTTGGGCACCTCCGTCACCATCTCCCGAGCCAGCCTCTGGCCTTTCTCCGGGAGTGGCTCCATCCACGGCCTCACCATCGCCAATGTCGACGGCTATGAGTCGCCCCATGCCATTGCACTGGAAACGCTGGACTTCCAGGTGGCCCTGCACACGCTGTTCTCGGATGTCATCGAGATCACCCGCATCGAAATTACCGGCGCGAAGGTGAACTATGAAACGAAGGTGGTCACCGACAATATTCTGGACCTGCTCGACAATCTGCCCAGCGCCACGGCAGCGCCGGTGGTCGAGGCCTCGCCCGATGCGGCGCCGCCGGGCAAGCGTTTCATCATCCGGGAACTGGTGATCCGCAGGCCGGAGATCACGCTGTACACCCAACTGGCCCGCGCGCCCATTCGCCTGCCCGATGTGCGTCTGCGCAACATCGGCGAAGAATACGAAACCGTCACGGCGCCCGACATTGCACGGCAGGTGCTGGCTGCCCTGAACAGCGCGATCTTGTTTGAAGGCATTCCCGACATGCGCACGCTGCTGGACAGCACGGGTCAGCAGATTCGGGAAGGGGCCAGTGCGGTGGGCGACGCGGTGGGGGGAGCAGTGCAGTCCCTGGGCAGCGGCCTGCGGGGCCTGTTCGATCGCGAACCCGACAACACCGACAACGCCGACAGCGCGGCTGGCACCGCACCGCGCTGAAGGCCCTTGTGGCGGCTCACCCCCAAGGCGAAGGAGCACGAGCCAGCATGCTGTCTCCCCCTTGCAAGTAGCGCTTCAGCGCACGATGTCAGTGTCGCAATAGGTGCTGTCTTCCAGGCGCTTCGTGTAGTTGTTGAGAATGCGCATGCCCTCGGCGGGCTTCACCACCCCTGCCTCGATCTTGCGGCGGATCAGCTCGGTCATGCGGCGGTCCAGATCACTGGGGAAATACTGCACCGTTGACAGCATGTCCTTGATGCTGATGGCCTTGATGGTCTCTTCGATCCAGAAATTGCCGGGTTCGTCGGCGCTGGCGTACACATGGGCCTCGCCCACGCGGCCCAGCAGATTGTGCGCATCGCCCAGAATCTCCTGATAGGCCCCCACCAGAAACACGCCCAGATAATAAGGCTCGCCCTGCCGGTAGTCGTGCAGCGGCAGCCAGCTCTTGTTGGCATTGGCGCTGACGTATTGCGCGATCTTGCCGTCGGAATCGCAGGTCAGGTCAACAATCTGCCCGCGCCGCACGGGCTCTTCGTCCAGCCGGTCCAGCGGCATCACCGGGAACACCTGGCCGATGGCCCAGTGGTCCAGAATGGACTGGAACACCGAGAAGTCGCACAGGTACAGATCGGTGAGCTGCTTCTCCAGCTCCAGCTGTTCGGCGGGCCGCGGCTCGATGTCCAGTGCCGTGAAGCGCTGCAGCACTTCGCGCGCGGTCTTCCAGTACAGGCTCTCGGCAAAAGCCAGATGTTCAATGTTCAGATAGCCCAGACGTGCCAGTTGCTCCGCTTCCAGCCGCGCTTCCTGCGCATCGTGGATGACTTCCGTCAGCAGGCCACGGGTGTGCACGTGGGTGGATTCCTTGTGTGCGGCCTGCATGCGTTTGACCACGTGGGGCACGTCGTCCGGCATGTCGCCCAGGGGCGGCGCGTCGGGCCGGTGCACGCCGATCACCGGCATCACCAGCATGGAGTGATGGGCGGTGAGCGCGCGGCCGCTTTCGGACAGCAGCGTGGGCATGGGCACGCTGCGCTCTTCGCAGATGTCCTTCACCGCAAACACGATGACGTTCGCATATTCCTTCAGGCCGTAATTGATGGAGGATTCCACTTCCTCGTACTCGCCGCCGTAGCTGCCGCCGTAATTCACACCCAGCCCGCCGCCCACGTCCAGAAACTTCACCGGCACGCCGCGCTCCTGCAGGTCGGCGTAGAACTGCGCGATCTCGCGCACGGCCGAGCGCAGCACCTGGGTGTCGCTGATCTGACTGCCCAGGTGAAAGTGCAGCAGCTCCAGCTTGTCGCCCATGCCGCGCTTTTCCAGCTCGCGCACCAGCTTCACCAGCTCGGGCACTGTCAGACCGAACTTGGAGCCAGAGCCGCCGGACTCGAACCAGCGTCCCGAGCCGCGGGTGGACAGTTTGACCCGCACGCCCAGGCGTGGCGCCTTGTCGCCCGTCAGGCCGCGCTGGTCGGCCAGCACCAGCAGCTGCTCGAACTCGGTGTATTTTTCGATGACTGGCAGCACCTGCTGCCCCAACTGCTGGGCGTTGAGCATCAGGGTGAGCATGGAGTGATCCTTGACGCCATTGCACAGCAGCAGCGTGTCGTCGCTGATCAGCGCCAGCGCGGCCATCAGCTCGGCACGCGAGCCGCACTCCAGCCCCAGATTGAAGGGCTTGCCCGCCTCCATGACTTCGGCCACCACTTCGTGCAGCTGGTTCACCTTGATGGGATAGATGCTGCGGTATTCGCCCTGATAGCCGGCTTCGGCGATGGCGTCGCGGAAGGTGAGATTGAGGCGGCGCACGCGGGCGCTGATGATGTCCTGAAAGCGCACGATCAGCGGAAAGCTGCAGCCTTCCTTCACGGCGGCGTCGATCACTTCGGTGACATCGATCTCCAGATCGGAGCCCGGCACGGGATGCACGCTGACGTGCCCCTTCGCGTTGACGCCGAAGAAGCCGGCGCTCCATGTCTTCACGGCATAGAGTTCTTCCGCATCAGCGGCACTCCAGGGGCCTCGTTCCTGCACTGGCAATTCGTTCACAGCAATCTCCCGTTGGGCCCGGGCCATGTCGGCCGGGGCGTGGCTACCGTCAGCGGGATTCCGCGTACAGACACAGCAATTCGATGGCGATCTGGGCGCCTGCCAGCGCCGTGATCTCCGCATGATCATAGGCCGGCGCCACTTCCACCACATCCATGCCCACCAGGTTGATGCCCACCAGGCCGCGGATGATGTCCAGCGCCTGGAAGGACGTCAGCCCGCCAGGCACTGGGGTGCCCGTGCCCGGCGCGTAGGCGGGGTCGAGGCAGTCGATGTCGAAGGTCAGGTAGACCGGATTCTTGCCCACGCGTTCCCGTATCTGGCGCACGATGGCGTCGGTGCCCTGGCGGTGCACGTCGGCGGCCGAGAGAATCTGATAGCCCAGCGGCTCGTCATTGGTGGTGCGGATGCCGATCTGCACCGAGGACTCGGGGCGCACGATGCCCTCCTTGGCCGCCTTGTAGAACATGGTGCCATGATTGATGCCATTGCCGGATGAGGGCCAGGTGTCGGTGTGGGCATCGAAGTGGATCAGGCTGAGCGGCCCGTGAAACTTGGCGTGGGCACACAGGCTTGGGTAAGTGATGAAGTGATCGCCGCCCAGCAGCAGCGACGCGGCGCCCGCTTCAAGAATGCCGTGCACGTGGGCCTCGATGTGGGCCACGCTCAGCAGGCCGCCGCCGCTGTTGTTCTCGCAGTCGCCATAGTCGATGACGGCCATTTCGCTGAACGGGTCCTTCTGCCACGGCCACGGGCGCTCCCAGGCCAGGGACAGCGAGGCCTGACGAATCGCGCGCGGGCCCAGCCGGGCGCCGGAGCGGTTGGTGGTGGCAATATCCAGCGGCACGCCGCTGACGGCGACATCCACATTCGTCAGGTCGCGGGAGTATGGCGTGCGGAAGAAACTGCCCGCGCCGCCGAAACTGTGCGAACCGACCATGCCTGTCTTCGGTTTGCCGGTGAAGGCGTTGTCCCAGCTGCTCATGGTCTTTCCTCGTGAATGGCGATGTGTGTGTCGATCAGCGTGGTGGCGCTGGCAATGGGGCGGCCGGTCAGGGGCGGCGTCGCGGCCGGCGCACGGCGCATCGGCGCGGCCTTTTCCCAGGCATGGCCCAGCGCCACCAGGCGCTCGTCGGCGAACTCGGGCCCCAGCAATTCGAGGCCTACCGGCAGGCCCCCGGCACTGAAGCCAGCGGGCACCGACAGGGCCGGGAGTCCCGAATTGGCGCTCAGGCTGCAATTATTGCCCGGCTGTGCTTCACCTATTGTGACAGGCAGTGCGCCGGCAGGCGGATAGGCCAGCATTTCCACGCCCGCCGTGCTCATGGCAGCGGCAATGGCCGCGCGCAACTCGCCCCGGGCAGCCAGCGCTGCCTGGTAGCGCACCGGGTCCTGCTCGGCCGCCGCGCTGCGGGTCAGCACGCCTTCGACGGCCTCGTGATACTGCCCGCTGGCCACGATGGCTTCCAGGGTCTTCAGCCCCGTCTCGTCCGCGCCGAACTCGGCGAGCCAGGCGTTCAGATCGGTCTCGAATTCGTGGCTGATCACGCCAGAGCGCGACAGCAGATCACTCAGTTCTGGAATGCTGACATCCACTATCTCTGCGCCAAGGGCCTGCATCTGTGCCAACGCGGCGTCCAGCACGGCGCGCACTTCCGGCTCGGCGCTTTCGTAGTAATTGCTCAGCCGGCCAATGCGCACGCCTGTGAAAGATGCACTTTGCAAGGCGTTCCAGAAAGCCGGGCGCGCACGCTCGCGCATGCTCTGAGTGGCGGCATCCTGCGGGTCATAGCCCGACACGATATCCAGCACCACCGCCAGATCTTCCATGGAACGCGCCAAAGGGCCCGCCACATCCTGCGTGGTGGACAGGGGCATGATGCCGTAAATGCTGGACATTCCCTTGGTGGGCCGCAGCCCCACAAGATTGTTGAAGGCGGCAGGAATGCGGATGGAGCCACAGGTGTCCGAGCCCATGCCCACCGCTGCGAAACTGGCCGCAATGGCCGCCGCCGTGCCACCACTGGAGCCGCCGGGAATGCGGGTCGGGTCATAGGGATTGCGGGTCTGCCCGCCCAGCGAGCTGATGGTGGTAATGCCGTAGGCGAACTCGTGCAGATTGGTCTTGCCCAGCACGATGGCCCCGGCATCCAGCAGACGCTGCACCTGGGTGGCATTGGCACTGGGCGTGAAGCCAGCCAGCGCCTGGGATGCACCGGTGGTGGGCAGGTTGGCGGTGGCGTAATTGTCCTTCAGGAGGATCGGGATGCCGTGCAGCGGGCTGCGCGGACCGGAGCGACGGCGCTCGGCATCCAGCGCTGCGGCCTGTTCACGGGCCGCCGGGTTCAGAGTCAGCAGGGCATTGAGTGCCGGCCCCTGATCGTCATAGGCGGCGATGCGCGCCAGATAGGCGTCCACGAGCCCGACCGAGGAGGTGCGCCCGGCCGTGAGCGCCATCTGCAATTCCCGCAGCGACGCATCGGTCACGTCGAAAGAACCCTGCGCCAGGCCAACCCCCGGGAGCCACGCGCCGGCCAGTGCCACTCCCAGTGCCAGCGCGTTCAAGGTTCTTCGGAAAGGGCGGGCGGGCGTGGGTGACGCGGGTCTCATCGGGCTGGGCTCCTTGGGTTCATCCGTCGCGACGGGTGCTCTGCAACAATTCACTGCTCATCAGCAGCACGGCCACTTTCAGGTACTCCACCAGTTCGGCGTAGGCCGACTCGTTGACCTCGTCGTCCTGGCTGTCGAATTCCTCCGACAGATTGGCGATGTTGACGATGTCCTTGAGCGCCTCTTCCGTCTCGGGGCTGAACTGGCCGATGGCCTTCTGCGCGCTGGCTGTGCCGAAGCCTACCAGAAAGCCCTGACACCAGGCTGCCAGACAGCGCAGCCGCTGCGACAAATCCAGTTCGTCATCGGGCAGGAACAGGGTATAGCTGGAGTCGCTGCTGAACATCTCGCGTTCGATGAAGTCGTACATCGTCAGAATGGTGCTGCGGTTGCGTTCGGAGCAGGTCTCGGCGTCCACGTGCTTCAGGACCAGGGTAATGATGCTGTCGGGCCGGATTTTCAAGCCGGTACTGACAACGCCGGACAGCAGGCCGTGCAGCTCCGAGGGGGATACCTCGTAGCCGAACTCCAGCATCTGATTGCAGCAGTCGTCGAAATCCAGGGGGATGAGTTCTTCTTGGGGCAAGGGTGGAGCCTCTTCGGGGTCGAAATGGGTATCAGGGTTTTGGTGTTCTGGGGCGGTTCCAGGGTGAAGCCGGTGCCAGCGCGATATGGTCGGGATGCACCACGATCAGGCCCTTCTTGAGCAGGCCGCCAATGGCCTTCTTGTAATTGCCTTTGCTCACTTTGTAAACAGCGTGAATCTCTTCCGGCGTGCTGTGGTCGCACAGCGTCGACTTGCCATCGTTCGCGGCCAGCTGGGCCATGATCTTGTCGGCCAGCTCGTCGCGCACTTCCTGCCCCTGCAATTGCAGACACAGGTCGACGCGGCCATCGTCGCGCACGCGGCGCACATAGCCCTTGATCTTCTGGCCGATGCGCAGCGGCTGCAGCACCTCGGTCTTGAAGATCAGCCCCAGATGGGTGCCGTCGATCACTGCCTTCCAGCCCATGTCTGTGCGGGCCCAGATCAGCAGGTTCACTGGCTGCATGGGCGCGAAATCACGCCCGTCCTCGCTCAGCCAGTTGTCCAGGCGCGTGGAGGCTGCCACCCGGCCGCTGGGCTTGTCCATGTAGACGTAGACCACATAAGCGCTTTCTTCCCGCATGGGCACGCGCTGTTCGCTGAAGGGCACCAGCAAGTCCTTGGGCAGCCCCCAGTCCAGGAAGCCGCCGGCATGATTGACCTGCACACAGCGCAGCGACACGCACTGCCCCACCTGGGCACGGGGGGTGCGGGTGGTGGCAATGGGCCGGTCCTCGGAGTCGTGATAGAGAAACACGTCCAGCGCACTGCCGATCTCGGTGCCGGCAGGCACTTCCAGACGTGGCAGAAGAATCTCGCCAAGCGCACCGCCGTCGAGATAGATGCCGAAGGCGACTTGCCGGGTGACAGTGAGTGTGTTGAAAGTGCCGATAGTGGGCATAAAAAATACCTGATGAAGAATAGAGACCGCTTGACACTCTGCAATCGGCTTTCACGCCCGAGAGCAGTGCCGCGGACACGCCGTGAATCCGTCCCTGGAGGCTCGGTGGCCGCCGTCCGACCGCCACG
>CAYWMC010000084.1:0-8273 GCA_964459345.1 uncultured Klebsiella sp.
GGCGCGGGACTGCGGCCAGATCAATCTCCGACAGGTCCTGCACCCCGGAAGTCGCCCCTGCATAGCCCTGCTTGCGAAAGTCTGCCTTGCTTGCCGGCGTGGCTGCCACGTTGCCCAGACTGACCCGGGACAAGGTGTTCCATTCCTTGCAGGCGACACACTGTCCCTGCCACTGACCATGCTCGGCACCACAGCCGGTGCAGACATAGGCGGTTCTGGCCTTTGCCATCAGCAGGCGCTCCGCTTACATATAGACATAGTGAACCCGCGGCGTGACCTGACAGAACAATTCATAGGCGATGGTGCCGCTGAGCCGGGCGATATCGTCCGCAGGCAGACCTTCGCCCCAGAGAATGACCTCATCGCCTACTGCAATCCGGTCGCACCCACTCAGATCCACAATCAGCATGTCCATCGACACCCGACCACACAGGGGTGCGCGCAGCTGAATCTTGCGGGAATCCTGACGGCACATGATCAGGACGGGGGTGCCGATCGGCGCGTGGCGAGGATAGCCGTCACCGTAGCCAATCGAGACGATGCCGATACGCTGGTCACGTTCGCAGCGATAGCTGGCGCCGTATCCCAGGGTCTCTCCAGCGCGCACCTGCTTGATCGCCATGATGCGGGAACGCAGAGTCATCACCGGCCGCAAGCCGCGATCCACGGCATTCTCGGCAAGAATGGCGGCACCGCCATAGAGCATGATGCCGGGCCGCAGCCACTGGAAATGCGAATCCGGCCACTGCTGGATCGCCGCGGATGCCGCCACACTGAGTTCGCAATCGCCCTGCTGCACACCCGCAGCGCTGAGTGTGGCTGTCAGGGAGTCGAGCTGCTGCCCGGTCATCGCGCTGGCCGGATCATCGGCGCAGGCGAAGTGGGTCATCACACGCAATCTGCGCACCGAAGAGTGCCCGTGCAGGGCGCGCCAGGCGATTGCAAACTCTTCCTGCGTCAGCCCCAGGCGATGCATGCCGGTGTCCACTTTGAGCCAGAGCGTCAGGGGAAGCGCGGGCGGCGCGCGCTCGAACAGAGCCTGCAGATCCAGCAGCTGGTACGTGGAATGCAATACCAGCTGAAGGTTCGCTGTCACGGCCTGAGACAGTTCCTCTTCTGTTACCACGCCTTCAAGCAGAACGATGTCCTCGGCGATGCCCGCAGCGCGCAGAGCCAGTCCTTCTTCCAGCGTGGCAACGCCGAAGCAGTCGTCCGAGCGCAGCTGGGATTGCAGTGCCCTGGCCACTGGCAGGAGGCCATGACCATAGGCGTTGGCCTTCACGACGGCGACAACCGAGGCTTCAGGCTGACGAGCACGGGCGAGGGCGAGATTGTTCCGCAGTGCATGCAGATCAATGGTCGCCCAGGCCCGAAACTCAGCCGCCGCGCGTGTAGCTGTCATCGTAGTCCTGTCGTGCAAGGTTTTCGAAACGGGTGTACTGGCCGACAAAACTCAGGCGCACGGTGCCAATCGGCCCGTTGCGCTGCTTGCCAATGATGATCTCGGCGACGCCTTTGTCGGGAGTATCTTCATTGTAGACTTCATCGCGATACACGAAGGCGATGATGTCAGCGTCCTGCTCGATCGCGCCAGACTCGCGCAGATCCGACATGACGGGCCGTTTGTTCGGACGCTGTTCCAGGCTGCGGTTGAGCTGCGAGAGTGCGATGACCGGACACTCGAACTCCCTGGCCATGGTCTTGAGCGAGCGGGAAATCTCGGAAATCTCGCCGACGCGATTGTCTCCGAAGCCCTTGATCTGCATGAGCTGCAGGTAGTCGACGACGACCAGACCCAGCTGACCGTATTCACGCACCACTCGCCGTGCACGGGAGCGCATCTCCATGGGGCTGAGGCCGACACTGTCATCAATCAGCAGGGGTTTGTCCTTCAGCTTGCTGACAGCCGCCGTGAGCTTGGGCCAGTCTTCGTCTTCCAGCTTGCCGGTGCGCAGGCGCTTCTGATCGATGCGGCCCAGGGAACTCAGCATCCTGAAGATCAGGCTTTCCGCCGGCATTTCCAGGCTGAATACCAACACGGGTTTGTTGCTCAGCAGGAGCGCGTTTTCGGCCAGGTTCATGGCGAACGAGGTCTTGCCCATGGAAGGCCGGCCGGCCACGATGATCAGGTCGGACTTCTGCAGGCCGGAGGTCTTCTCGTCCAGATCCTTGTAGCCCGTAGGCAGACCGGTCAGCGCCCCGTCACTGCGGAACAGTTCATCGATGCGTCCCACTGCCGCCTGCAGAAGTGGATTGATGGCCTGCGGCCCGCCATCTTTGGGACGGTCATCGGCAATCTGAAACACTTTCTGTTCGGCCACATCGAGCACATCGTCGGCGCGCTGCCCGGCTGGGTTGTAGCCACTCTCGGCTATTTCATAGGCCACCCGGATGAGTTTGCGCAGCTTGGCTCGCTCGGCAATGATGTCGGCGTAAGCCGAGATATTGGTGGAGCCTCGGGCATTGCTGGCCAGATCGCTCAGGTAGTCGATGCCCCCCGCGCCATCCAGCTCACCGCGACTGTCCAGCGCTTCCACGAGAGTGACCACATCAAGTGGCTTGTTGGATTCCGTCTGGCTGAACATTACCCTGAAGATGAGTTGATGTTCGTGACGAAAGAAATCTTCGTCGATAAGTTTCTCGGCCACCGTATCCCAGACTGTATTGTCCAGCATGAGACCCCCGAGCACGGCCTGTTCAGCCTCGACGGAATGGGGGGGAACCTTGAGAGAAGCCAGCGATCCGGCATCTACTGCTTTGCGGTTTTTCTCGAACAGCTCGGACATGGCGTGGGTCGCGGATGAAAATTCATGAAAAAAGGCGCTGTCACTCCGGGGAGCGACAGCGCCTCATTGTCCTCCAACGTCTCGCGAACAAGCAACCGGCGCAACTGCTGCCAGAGGCTTTGGAGCGATCAGACGTTTCAGGCAGGAACGATGGCCAGCGTGATGGTCTCTTCGACGTCGTAGCCGAGGTCGATCGTGATCACGTATTCGCCGATGTCGCGCAGCGCGCCATTGGGCAGACGCACTTCTGCTTTCTGCACGTCGGCGCCGGAATCTGCCAGTGCGTCGGCAATGTCACGCGTACCGATCGAGCCGAAGAGCTTGCCTTCTTCGCCGGCATTCACGGAGATCGCAATGCGCAGATCCTTCAGCTTGGCGGCACGAGTCTGGGCCACGGCTACTTTCTCATTGTGCGCTGCCAGCAGCTCTGCGCGACGGGCCTCGAAACTCTCGAGATTGGTGCGCGTTGCCGGGATGGCTTTGCCAGTGGGAAACAGGAAGTTGCGGGCATAGCCTGCCTTCACTGACGCCTTGTCACCAACAGCACCGAGCTTGCCTACTTTTTCCAACAGAATGACGTTCATTTTTGTTTCCTCATCAAATCTTGCAAATAATCCGATTCCCGCCCTGACCTGCCTGTGGCCTCACACCTTGGGCGGCACGCGGGACCGGAAATCCACCCAACTGTCAGCAATCGCTGCCAGCACCAGAATTTGTGTCATTACGGGGCTCATCATTGCCACGTAGAAAATTGCCATTACTGCCACCGGCCACTTCTTCAAACCAGCGATTCCGTGCACCAGGGCCACGCCGGCAATCAACAGTGGCAACACGAACAGAATCGAGAAAGGCTGCAGCATGCCTGGGCCCAGCGTCGTCAGGACGAACGCGGAACACAGAATTGCACTGGTCCTCCAGCTCAGGCGCAGCTGATGAAACTCCTGCCTGAATCCGCCCGGATTGTAGAGGGCGGCCTGCCAGTACCTTGCGAGCATCAAGACTGTCACCGCAAGCAGCATCAGCATCATGCCGTAAAACATCTGCAGCAACTGCTGCATCTGCTCTTCGGGCAGCACATTCACCTGCCCCTGCAATTCGGGATTTGCCATGACCAGCGCAATCTGCTGCTGCATCAACTCCACAAATCCCGGCTGCACGATCAGGGCCAGCTCAGCGCAAATGCCCACCCCGATGGCTGTCAGCAAGGCGAACTCCCAGGAACCAAAGCTCCTGAGAACACTCGCCAGCAACGTACTGCCCAGCAGGGTCAGCAGGGGGATCATGTCACCCGCTACCGCCCAACCTGCAGCGGGCAGAACGGCCCAGGCCAGCACAATCAACGCTTCGGACTTCCCGTGCCGAAGACACACGAGCGCCACGATCGGGGCGCTCAGGAAGTTGAGCAAAGGCAGAATTCCAAGAAGCGTTGCCGCCAGTATGGCCTGACGACGGCCTGACATCGCGAACCCGGCCAGAGCTTTCATACTCTTCTCCGTCTTGCTCCAGTACTGCAGTCAAAAGCCGGCATGCGGCCTTCGACCATTAGTGGAATCAGGCGGTGTGGCTGTCAGTGTACGGAATCAGAGCCAGATGACGCGCACGCTTCACAGCAGTCGCCAGTTGACGCTGGTAACGCGCCTTGGTGCCAGTGATGCGGCTCGGAACAATCTTGCCAGTTTCAGACACATACGCCTTCAGCGTTTCGATGTCCTTGTAATCGATCTCGATGGTGCCTTCTGCAGTGAATTTGCAGAACTTGCGACGGCGGAAAAAACGGGCCATGGTCATATCCTTTCAATAAATTCGGTTGAGGTTCAGATCAAGTCTGAGGCGCTGCCAATCAATCCTTGGAATCATCCGCGTCCAGATCATCGGCGTCTTCAAATCCGTCGAATTCCTCTGCTGCGTCTTCTTCACCTTCCGCATTGCCTGCTTCACGGGCTGCTGCATCTTCTTCCAGCTTGCGCTTCTGCTCGGCACGGGCACGACGTTCACGGCTCTCGCGCTCGCCTTTCAGAATCAGGGATTCTTCAATGACGGGACCGCTCATCTTCATGACGAGGTTGCGCAGAATGGCATCGTTGTAACGGAACAGGGTGGTGATTTCTTCCAGAACGGCGCTGCCACATTCGATGTTCATCAGAATGTAGTGAGCCTTGTGGATCTTGTTGATCGGATAAGCGAGCTGACGACGGCCCCAGTCTTCAAGACGGTGGATGGTTCCGCCGCTGTCCTTGATCATCTGGGTGTAGCGCTCGACCATGACCGGTACCTGGTCGGATTGATCAGGATGTACCAGAAATACAACTTCGTAATGTCTCATAGAGACTCCTTTCGGATTGAGCCTTCCGACAAACTGCAGGTTGAGAGCCTGAAGCGCGGTAAGACAAGGAGTGAAGGGGGAGTTCCCCCGAAAATAAAGAGCGGGCATTCTAGAGAACGGCCGGTGAACATGCAATCAGTATTTAGGCGGCCGGCACCAGCCCCGCGCGCTGCCGCACAGCCTCGAACAGACAGAGCCCTGTCGCCACCGAGACATTGAGGCTGCTGAGCGCCCCCGCCATGGGAATGGACATCAGGTAATCGCAGTGCTCACGCGTCAGACGCCGCATACCCTTGCCTTCCGAACCCATGACAATGGCAACAGGCACGCGCAGGTCTATTTCATAGAGACTGCTCTGCGCTTCGCCCGCTGCGCCGGCAATCCAGATGCCGCGCTGCTGCAGAGACTCGAGAGTACGACTGAGATTGGTGACGGCTGCGAAGGGAATGGTTTCGGCAGCGCCACAGGCCACCTTGCGGGCGGTCATGTTGAGCTGAGCCGAGCGGTCTTTGGGGACAATCACGGCGTGAACACCGGCTGCATCTGCAGTGCGCAGACAGGCGCCGAGGTTGTGGGGGTCGGTGACTTCATCCAGCACCAGCAGCAATGCGGGCGTGCTCAGGGAGTCCAGCAGGGCGTCCAGACCACGCTCGTCCAGAACACTGCCGCCCAGACGACAGAGCGCCATGACCCCCTGGTGCACAGCACCGGGATGCAGGTTCTTCAGACGCCGCTCGAACTCACGACGCTCCAGCGCATGCGTGGCAACGCCTGCGGTAGCAGCCAGGGCCTTGAGCTCATTGAAACGCTTGTCGTCGCGGTCGGCCTGCAGCAGCAACTCCAGCACATCCTCGGGATGCTGCTTGAGCACTTCGCTGACGGCATGCAGTCCGTACATCCACTCCTTGCCACTCACAGCCTTACCCCGCCTTGCGCTTGCGGCGACCCGCAACCTTGACTTCGAGCGGTGCCGCCTTGCCCTTTCCTGGCGCCGTCACAATGCCAGCGGCAACCTGCTCGCGCAGGCTCATGTCGGTGGAGCCAGCCTTCGCGGCCTTGCTGCGGGGCTTGCCCTTGCCTTTGCGTCCTTCGGTCGCGGGCGACTTGCCGCCACGCTTTCTGGGAGCAGGACTTCCGTCAGCTGGCGCACCGGCGTTGCCTCCAGCCGGTAGCCCATCTGCCATCCCCAGATCGATCTTGCGATCATCGAGATCGACACGTACCACTTTCACTCGCACCACGCCGCCCAGGTGATAGGTGACACCACTGCGCTCGCCGCGCAGCAGGTGCCGCACGGGGTCAAACTGGTAGTAGTCATTCTTCAGTGCGGTGATGTGGACGAGACCTTCCACATAGATGTCGCTCAGCTCCACGAACAGACCGAAGGCCGTCACGCTGCTGATAGTGCCATTGAACTCTTCACCGACACGGTCCTGGATGTATTCACACTTGAGCCAGTCCACGACGTCATAACTCGCCGCATCCGCGCGTCGCTCGGTCATGGAACACGTCTCACCGAAACTCTGCATGTGCTTGAGCTCGTAGGGATAGATCTGCTTGCGCGCCAGCGCGCCGACGCCCGGCACCTTGCGCACATGGAGTGTCTGCTGCGGATGACGAATCAGAAAACGCAGCGCGCGGTGCACCAGCAGGTCGGGATAACGACGAATCGGCGACGTGAAATGAGTGTAAGCCGTGAAGCCAAGACCAAAGTGCCCGATGTTTTCCGGCTGGTATACAGCCTGCAACAGTGAGCGAATCAGCACCGTCTGGATCAAGTGCGCATCGGGTCGGTCGGCGATCTTCAGCAGCACACGCTGATAATCCTTCGGCTCGGGCTTGGCAGAGCGAGTCAGCTGAATACCCATTTCCTTCAGGAAGGCCTTGAGATTTTCCAGCTTGTCCATGTTCGGGCCATCGTGCACCCGGTACAGCACAGGCAGGGCCGATTTTGACAGGAACTGCGCCGTGCAGACGTTGGCCACCAGCATGCACTCTTCGATCAGCCGGTGTGCCTCATTGCGTACTACGGGCACGATCGAGCTGATCTTGCGCGTCTCGCCGAACACGATCCGCGTTTCCGTGCTGATGAAATCCAGTGCGCCCGCCTGCTGACGCAGTTTCGCAAGACGCTTGTACACGGTGTAGAGCGTTTCCAGAGCGGGCACCAGCGCCGCGTACTTCGCACGCAGACGCTCCTTCGAACGCACCCGCATGTCTGTTTCCGGCTCTTCCAGAATGTCGGCCACTTCGTTGTAGGTCATGCGCGCGTGGGAGTGGATCACGCCTTCGTAGAAGTCGTAGTCCAGCACCTGGCCGAGCTTGTTCATGTTCATTTCGCAGACCATGACCAGCCGGTCGACCTGCGGTTTCAGGGAGCACAGGCCATTGGACAGCTCTTCCGGAAGCATGGGGATCACATGACCCGGAAAGTACACCGAGTTGCCGCGGTTGATAGCTTCTTCATCGAGCGCCGAGTGCACCGCCACGTAGTGGGAGACGTCGGCAATTGCCACATACAAGCGGCAGCCGCCATTGTCTTCGGGGGAACAGTACACAGCGTCGTCGAAGTCTTTCGCGTCCTCGCCATCGATGGTGACGAATGGCAGTGCGCGCAGGTCGACGCGCTGGGCGGAATCGGACTCAGGCACCGTTTCCGGGATGGCCTTCAATTCCTCGAGCACTGCCTTGGGCCATACGTGCGGAATTTCGTGACTGCGCACGGCCACATCGATTTCCATGCCCGGCTTCATGTGATCGCCGAGAATCTCCACCACGGAGCCCACCGCCTTGCGGCGCTGCGTGGGATAGGCAGTAATTTCGGCCACCACGAACTGGCCGTCCTGGGCACCGCGGTTCTCCTTCTCGGGAATCATGATCTCGTGACTGTTGCGGCGATTGTCGGGAACGACCACACCGAAGCCGGCTTCGTAGTAGTAACGGCCGACGATCTGACGCGAGCGGCGCTCGAGCACCTCGACAATCATGCCTTCCTTGCGGCCACGCCTGTCCACGCCGGAGACGCGAGCAAGCACGATGTCGCCATCGAACACTTTCTGCATCTCGGCTGCAGGCAGGACCAGATCGCCCGAGCCGTCCACGGGAATGAAGAAGCCGTAGCCGTCCTTGTTGCCCTGCACGCGCCCCTTGGTCAGCTCCATGCG
>CAYWMC010000085.1:0-8184 GCA_964459345.1 uncultured Klebsiella sp.
TGCTGCAGACTGAAAATCCCCTCGCCAAGATCAAGGAACTCATCAAGATTCGTGAGCCTCTCTACCGTGAGACAGCGCATGTGACCATCGACACGAGTCGTCGCAGTCCGCGCTCTGTCAGCACGGAAATTGTCCGACAGTTGCAGGAACGCTGGGCCGCAGAACCCGCCAAGGTGGAATGAGAAGATGATTACGCTGGAAGTCAGTCTGGGCGAACGTGCCTACCCCATCTACATTGGCCAGGGTTTGCTGACGCAGGCGAATCTGCTGCGTCCATTCGTGAAGGGGCGGCGCGCACTGATCGTGAGCAACGAAGTCGTCGCGCCGCTGTATCTTGATGCGGTGCGCGAATCCCTCGGCGATGTGCAGTCTGACACGCTGGTGCTGCCCGATGGCGAGCACACCAAGACGCTGCAGACGCTCTCGCTGATCTATGACAAGTTGCTGGCAGAGCGCCACGAGCGCAGCACCACCCTGGTGGCCCTGGGGGGCGGCGTGATCGGAGACATCACCGGGTTCGCGGCGGCAACCTATCAGCGCGGCGTGAATTTCATCCAGGTACCCACGACGCTGTTGTCCCAGGTGGATTCCTCAGTGGGTGGCAAGACAGGCGTCAATCACCCGCTTGGCAAGAACATGATCGGGGCCTTCTATCAGCCTCAGTGTGTGGTGGCGGACACCCAGGTGCTGCAGTCGCTGCCTGATCGCGAACTCAAGGCCGGCCTTGCGGAGGTCATCAAGTACGGGCTGATCGACAATCTGCCCTTCTTCGAGTGGCTGGAAAGCAATATCGATGGTCTGGTCGCTGGCGATCAGACACTTCTGGCGGAAGCTGTCAGAGTCAGCTGTCAGGACAAGGCGCGCATCGTGGCGGCTGACGAGAAGGAAGGGGGCGTGCGTGCTCTGCTGAATCTCGGCCACACGTTCGGGCACGCCATCGAGAACGCCATGGGCTATGGCACATGGCTGCACGGCGAGGCGGTGGCGGCAGGCATGGTGATGGCGGCGGATCTGTCGGCGCGCCTTGGCTGGATTACCGGGCCGCAAGCACGCCGCGCGAAAACCTTGCTGCAGCGCGCCGGATTGCCTGTAGTCCCCCCTGCCGGGGTCAGTGTGCAGGACTACCTGCAGCTGATGTCCTTTGACAAAAAAGTTGTGGGTGGCAAGATTCGATTCATTCTGATGCGCGGGCTGGGACACGCCGTCATCGAAAGCGGCATTGACGCCGCGCTGCTGGAACAGACACTGGAGGCGAAAGAGCACCTGTGCGAAATCTGAATGAGCGACTGGCGGACCTGGGGCTGACAACCGACCCCTTTGCACCGGATACCCCGCTGGACAGCCTGTTCCCCGGCGCCATGCGTCGCGCGAGCCTCGATCAGATGCAGCTGCTGGCGCGCGAGAGCGAAGACATCGTGGCGCTGACCGGCCCGGCTGGCAGCGGCAAGACTACTCTGGGTGACTTCTTTGCCCGGCATGCAGACCGCGATCAGGTGGTAGCCCGCATCCGTGCCACGCTGCTCACCACGCCAAGTCAGCTTCTGGAGGATATGTTCAAGGCCTTCGTGCTGGATTTTCCCGAGCAGGCCACTCTCGCCGATCTCAAGGCAGCGCTGCAGCGCTATTTCGCTGCGCTGCACCGCCAGTCCCGCACGGTGGTGCTCATTGTCGACAGCGCCCATGAACTTGGCGACGATGCCCTCAGCCTGCTGACCAAGCTCGCCCTCAACGAGAATCACGACGCCACGTTCCATCTGTTGCTGCTGGGCGAACCTTCCCTTCTGGACATGCTGGACTACACCTGCCCGATGCGAGACGGTCAGACTCAGTTCACTGCGGTGCAACTGCCCGCGTTCAGTCTTGAAGAGACCCGCGCCTATCTGCGCTATCGCCTGAGCGGTGTTGGCTACAATCAGGATGACGCCACGCGCACGCTGCCTTACTCCAATCGCCAGGTGGAGCGCATCCACAAGCTGTCCGGCGGCATACCCGCTGCGATCAACGCGCGCGCCAGCGAGCTGTTGGGCGATGGTGGCCTGGATCTTCTTGATCTGTTGCCGAGTCTTCCGGCAGAGCTGCCCCGCAAATACGTTTTCGCTACCGCCGGAGCACTGGTGCTTGTCGTGCTGGCAGCCCTGTTGCTTGGGGGTGATGAGGCGCCCGAGCTCGCGCAGTCGAATCTGTCTGCTCCGGTGCCGATTCCGCTGGAGCCGGTGGACACAATCCGTACAGTCAATGAAACCCTGGATGTGGACGCCGCTCCAGTCGCAGCAGACCCCGCTGCCACCGGTCTGGCCACTGGTATCCCGCTGACGGAGCCTGCCGATACGTCCGCCGCTGCGCCTGTGGCGCCAGCTGGCTCAGTGGCAGCGACTGCAGCGGCAGCCGTGGCCGCTCCCGCTGCATCCGGCCAGGCTTCCAGCACCGCCGCTGCCACCCCGGCGCCCACAGCAACTCCGGCAGCGCCTGCGCGCGCCATTGCCAGCACCTCGGCAAGCACCTCGGCAAGTACGGCGCCCAGTGCTGCCTCGGGCGGCAACGCGCCAGCCGCCACGGCAGCACCAGCCCGTGCCGTAGCAGCCAGCACACCAGCGCCTGCTGCCGCACCTGCACGCCCGGCCGCCGCTGCCAGCACCAGCGATGCGACGGCGCCCCTGGCGTCCCAGCACTCGCTTATCCGTGCATTGCCTGCCAGTCAGTTCACAGTGCAATTGCTGGGCTCCTCATCCCGGGCGAATGTGGAAGATTTCGTCCGTCGCCATGCCAGTACGCCTTTGTACTGGTTCGAAACCCGCAACCAGGGCAGGCCCTGGTTTGTCGTCATGATGGGAGCCTACCCAAGCAGGGCGGCTGCTCAGACGGCGGCTTCCGGACTCTCTGGCGAGCTGGGGCGACTCGAGCCCTGGATTCGCAGCATCAGCACCATCCAGGGTGAAATCGTCGCCGGCAACTAAGCTGGTTCCTGGTTTGTGACGGCACAGGGCGGTGTGTAGAATGGCCGCCCTCCTGCTTCCAGATTGAATACCCCTTCAGAATGAGGACTGTACGTTGACAGCGTTGAAGAACGATAGATTTTTGCGTGCCCTGACTGGCCAGAACGTCGACATGACGCCCGTGTGGATGATGCGTCAGGCCGGCCGCTACCTGCCCGAATATCGGGCCACCCGCAAACAGGCAGGCGACTTCATGAGCCTCTGCAAGTCCCCGGAACTGGCCTGCGAGGTCACGCTGCAGCCACTGCGTCGCTACGCCATGGACGCGGCCATTCTGTTCTCCGACATTCTCACGATTCCCGATGCGATGGGGCAGGGCCTCTACTTCACGGAAGGGGAAGGGCCGCGCTTTCGCAAGACCGTGCGCAGCGAACAGGACGTGGAGCAGTTGCCCGAGCTCAACACGGCCAGGGATCTGAGCTATGTCACCGATGCCGTGTCCGTGATTCGCCGCGAACTCAATGGCTCAGTGCCGCTGATCGGATTTTCCGGCAGCCCCTGGACGCTGGCCACCTACATGATCGAAGGCAGCGGCAGCAAGGATTTCCGCCACGCCAAGTCCTTCATGTTCAATCAGCCCCAGGCCATGCATCTGCTGCTGGACAAGCTGGCGCGGGCCGTCACGAATTACCTGAACGCGCAGATCGCCGCCGGGGCGCAGGCTGTGCAGATCTTCGATACCTGGGGGGGCGTCTTGTCCACCCACGCCTACCGCGAATTCTCACTGGCCTACATGAAGAAGATCGTGCAAGGTCTGACCAGAGAGTCGGAAGGGCGCAAGGTGCCCGTGATCCTCTTCACCAAGAACGGTGGTCTCTGGCTGGAAGACATCGCGGACGCTGGCAGCGATTGCGTCGGGCTGGACTGGACGATCGATATCGGCAGGGCGCGCGCCCGCATTGGCAGCAAGGTGTCCCTGCAGGGCAACATGGATCCGTCGATTCTGTATGCATCCCCGCAGAGCATTCGCGCCGAGGTTGACCGGATTCTGCGGGACTTCGGGCCTGGCAATGGCCACGTGTTCAATCTGGGGCATGGCATCACGCCAGACGTCGATCCTGCCAATGTGGCTGTCTTTGTCGAGTCCGTGCATGAACTCTCGCAACAGTATCATCAGGGGAACGCTCGCTGAGCTGACGGTGCCCGCCGGTCGGGGAGTCTGTTTCGTCAGTCTGGGGGCCAATCTGCCTTCGCCAGCCGGCGGGCCCGACGTCACGGTGTTGCGTGCGTTCGAGGCCCTGACGGCTCTCAGCTGCAGCGGACTGGTGGTGTCTTCACTCTGGCAGACTGCACCGCTTGAATGTCCGGAAGGCTCGCCACTGTTCATCAATGCAGTGGCGGCTTTCGTTCCGGAGGCTGAAGACCCGTTTGCTCTGCTTGCCTTGCTGCAGAGACTCGAAGCACAGGCCGGGCGCCGGCGCGGCAGCGTGCGCAATGAGGCCCGCATTCTGGATCTGGACTTGCTGCTGTTCGCCGGGCAGCGCTGCGAGTCGCCGACTCTGGTAGTGCCTCATCCAAGGATGACGGAACGCCGCTTCGTGCTGGCGCCTCTGGCAGAAATTGCGCCCGACCTGTGCATTCCCGGGCATCAGCGGACAGTAGCCGAGCTGCTCGCGAGTCTCGCCGGGCAGGGTGAACTGGTCCGCATGAATCTGTCTGCGGGCGCTGTCGTTTTGTGATTCGCTGTGTATACTACAAATCAAAACCGGCTCAGAGACCGGCAGATCGTGCTCTTTGGCGATAATCAGGGGTAAGGAAAGTGCAATTTTCACGTGTCGGAACAAGCTTGCTGACTGCGGCAGTCATATGCCTCGGCGCAGCCATGCCTGCTGCTGCACAGACGCTGCCCACTGTTGACGCATTGGTACCTTCACTTCTGAACCCTGCCAGCTCCGGTCTGAAAATCTTCCGCGACGACGTCAAGACACCGTTCTTCGGTGAGTCCGTGAACAACCTGAATCTGGGCATGAGCTTCTCGCCGGCCAAAGGCTTTGATCTGCGGGCAGACGCCTGGCGCATCGAAGTGGAAGAGCAGATGCCGGCTGCGCGACTGATGCCGGAGGCGATGACGCCTGCAGCAGGCAGCAAAGGCTTCTTCATCGATGACTCCAATCTGTATGCCGGGCTGATCGAGGCCCCCTCTGTCAAAGACTCTGTCACTCCAGGCCAGCTGGCCCACGGCATCGACCTCAGCGCGTCCTATGTGTGGGAATCGCCCCGTTTCGGTCAGTTCATTGTCAGCACCAAGGCCACGTATCTTTACGACCCAGCCACGGCGAGCATCGGCTTCGAAGGGCCAATGCTGCCCATGACCGAGAACACACAGTTGCCCAAAGGCACCGAACTGCAGAGCAGCGTCATGCTGACCTGGCAGGCGGGGCAGCACACAGCCAGCGCCGTGACCCATTACTTCGATTCCTTCGAAGAGCTGGGCAAGCTCGACATGGAGCAACTCAACGAGATCGTCGGCAACATGACGACACTTGACCTGCAGTACGGCTACAACATGAAGGCTGGCAAGCAGGGGCAGGCGATATTCTCCGTGGGTGTGCGCAACCTGTTCGACGAACGGCCCGAGCAACTTCCCACCGCCGGTGCGGGTCGCGTAGAGCAAAGCGGCCGGGTCGCCTACGGCTCCATCAAGTACCAGTTCTGATCTGCATCAGACACTTCACAACTCCGACACCACGTTCACGATGGCTCTGGTCAGCACGTTCAGCTGCGCACCCGAGATCATGTAAGGCGGCATCACGTATACCAATTTCCCGAAAGGCCTGATCCAGGCGCCTTCCCGAACCAGCGCTGGCTGAATCCTGGCCATCTGCACCGGCTCTCGCAATTCCACAACACCGATCGCCCCGAGCACCCGCACATCCGCCACCGCAGGCATGGTCTGGCAGGGGGCCAGCTCTTCGCGCAGCGCTTTCTCGATGGCAGCGACACGTGCCTGCCACGGGCTGTTCAGCAGCAGGTCGATGCTGGCATTGGCTGCGGCACAGGCGAGAGGGTTTGCCATGAACGTCGGTCCATGCATGAAGACGCCCCCTGTTGACGAGATTCCCTCGGCAATTGTCCGCGTGCACAGGGTGGCCGCCAGAGACACGCAGCCCCCTGTCAGTGCCTTGCCTATGCAGAGGATGTCAGCGTGCACTCCCGCATGTTCAGAGGCGAAGAGCTTGCCTGTGCGGCCGAAGCCCGTGGCGATCTCGTCGACAATCAGCAGCACGCCGTAGTGATCGCACAGGGTCCTGGCGCAGCGCAGGTATTCCGGGTGATAGAAGAACATGCCCCCTGCGCCTTGCACGATGGGTTCGAGAATCAGCGCAGCGAGCTCGTGATGGTGAGCCTCCAGCAAGGCTGTCAGGCCGCTGACATCGCTCGGTTCCCATGCTTCGCCAAAGCGACATGCCGGAGCAGGAGCGAAGAGCTGGCGGCGCAGACTCTCGCCGAACAAGGTGTGCATCCCGGTCACCGGATCGCACACGGCCATCGCCGCAAAGGTGTCGCCGTGATACCCGCGGCGAAGGCTCAACATTCTGGTCTTGTCTTTCCTGCCCCGCGCCTGCCAGTACTGAATGGCCATCTTCATGGCCACTTCCACCGCTACTGATCCTGAGTCACAGAAAAACACCTTGTCGAGTCCGGCGGGACAGCAGGCCAGCAGGCGAGCCGCCAGCGCAATGGCTGGTTCGTGGGTCAGGCCTCCGAACATGACATGAGACATTCTGCCAATCTGGTCCGCCATGGCCTGATTGAGCACCGGGTGCTGGTAGCCGTGGATGGCAGACCACCAGGAGCTCATGCCATCGACCAGCGTGCGGCCATCCGCCAGCGTCAGCTCAGCGCCCTGCGCAGAGCGCACCAGCAAGTGGGGCAGGGGGTCCGTCATCGAGCTGTATGGGTGCAACACGTGGGCGCGATCCAGGTGCAGCAGCGTCTCGAGTGAATTCTGGGCGGGTGATGTGAAGATCATGGCGTGTTCCCGGGAGTGATCTGGCAGCAGCATGACTCAACTCACGCGGGCCAGGCAGGCAACGTCGATGCGACGCGTGCCTGCCCTTCGGTAAAGCCGCGCCACTTCTTCCACGGTAGCCGTGGTGGTGACAACGTCGTCGACGATGACGATGTGCGGAAAGACCAACGTCGGATCACTCAATGCGAAGGCCCGCTGCAGGTTGCTGCTGCGCTCATTTGCGCGCAGACCGCGCTGAGAATGCGTGGCCCGCGTCCGCCGGCAATGCTGGCGGGCAATTTTCAAGTTGCATCGCTCGGCCAGCGCTGCGGCGAGCAGAGCACTCTGGTTGAAGCCACGCTCACGCAAACGGCTGCGGTGAAGGGGCACCGGAATCAGCACGGGTAGGTGCTGAGCATCCGACCAGGCATCCGCCAGGCGACTGGCCAGCAGGGCCGCCAGTGTGCGTCCGGTGGCGAAGTCGGCCTGAAACTTGAAACTGGCGATGAGTTCTCGCACCGGAAATTCATAGCGAAAGGCACACAGGCAGCGATCGAATCCGGGCGGGGTCAGCAGGCAGGTTTCGCAGTAGTCGCGCCAGGGGCCGCCCGCGGGAATCTCTACCGCACAGCGTTGGCAGGGGCGCAGCGGGCGGGGCAATGCAGCTTCGCATTCACTGCACAGGCCATGGGAATTCTGCGTACCAGCGCCGCAGAGAGGGCATTCGAGGAGAGCCATTTTTGATTAAAAAACATCCATAAGTTAACTTTAAAGTTTATACAGGTTGACAAAGACTTGCCAGTTTCTAGAATTGCCCCCCCGATTCCAGTATAGACATGGGGCTTCGAGCGCTGCGTCGAGCCTCGCCATTCACCGCCTTGCACAGGACTGTTCAATGCCTGAGACACACACTGCCCACGCCACGGCGCCGGGCTTCTGGGAGCCTGCCGCAAGCGGTGGACTGCGCCATGACTGGACCCGCCAGGAAATCAGCGCTCTGTTTGCCATGCCGTTCATGGACTTGCTGTTTCAGGCACAGAGCATTCATCGCACCCACTTCGATCCGAACGTCGTGCAGCTCAGTACCTTGCTGTCGATCAAGACGGGAGCCTGTCCCGAGGACTGCAAGTACTGCCCTCAGAGCGGTCACTACAACACGGGACTCGAGAAGGAGAAGCTGCTGGAGCTGCAGAGGATTCTTGAGCAGGCGCAGCTCGCCCGCCGCAATGGCGCCACCCG
>CAYWMC010000086.1:0-8173 GCA_964459345.1 uncultured Klebsiella sp.
AGCCCCGATCAAGCTTTTTTCTCTCTCGATTCTTTTCAGTTGTACCTCCGCTCCATAACGCTCTACGAGCTCAGGATGGAATACTTTAATTGCCGCTGAGGTGTTGTCTTTTCGCCCTGACATAACGACGGCTGATTTTCCGAATCCAAGGAGATGATCGATAAACCAGCCGCCTATTTGTAGGCCTGTTAGTTCATCTACGAAAGCTTGGGCCTGTGCGCTGTCCAATGTCTTAGTTCCTTTAAGAGTATAAGCAGAAGTGTATTTTCGCTTTTCGCCGAACCCGTTGTTCAAACCATGGGAACAGCTGTCGGCTTTTTTACGCCGGTACGCTCGTTCTGAAGTTTTGCATTCGATACCGACATTTGAATTCGATAATAGTAACTGACCATAGTCTTAAATGGTAAGCGCGCACTCTGTCTCGACATTTTCTCAAACATCTTAAATGTGCTTTTGGATATGGACTTAATTTGGACTTAAGTTGATATTTCGAAAGAGTATTTAGGTTCGCTATGGATATAACGTATTGATTTTATTGGTGCCCGGGCAGGCTGTAAATAGTTAAATCAACTACTTGATATTAAATATTTAAATTTAATTCAAGCTTTTCAAGTACCCCCAAAAGTACCCCCCCAAACGTCCAGTTGCTTGGTTCAAGTCCTGATGCAGCTGGTCATTGCAGGAATTCAAATGGGTCTGACTGCTGAGAAACTCACTCCAGATACCGCGACAATTGCCGCCTTGTTGCAGCCACGCGCTCGACAGGAAAAGCCTGATCGGTGACGAGACGTTTGTCGCTGGTGATGAGGCAGGAGCGGTCCTCATCGTTGATCCATGCCTTGCAAGAGTCCGGTCTGTGAAATTCGTCGTGCCAGAAGTCGACCGATTCTTGGTTACGTGCGACGTATATCTCACCCGGCAGAGTGTATGAGGCCGCCGGATAGGAAGCAAACGCTGAAATATTCTGTTGAGAACGCCACCAGGAAATTAGCTCGTCGGTGGAGAGTGCCGGGAACCAGAACATCTCAAGCTGACCGAAGTTCAGCTCCACGAAAACTGCCAATTCGCTCTTGCAGCGACGCTTTATTGCCGGGTCCATCTTCGTCAATTCACTCTGTTTCATGTTCCTGGCTCCTGGACTGCAAGGGGAGGGGGGGGGTAGCTTGCGTCCCGTGCTCACAGTCGCATTTCCCTTTGTCCTGGTGTCCAGCGTGCTCCGGGTCTTGATGCCGCCGCTGGTGGTGGCAGTCACGGTGCTCGTGGGAGTGTCAGCCTCGACATGAAACACGCTGCCATCGGCGATGATGCGCACCTTGCGTATGGCTCCTGCCTCGATCAATGCCCGCAAGGTTTCTCATTCATCGCTGGCCTCGTCAAACAGGGCGTGCTGCTCGGGAATGGAGATGCCCTTGGACTCGCAGTGCTGGCGGATCAGCACTTCTATCAGGTTGGCTATGGAGCGGTGTTCACGCAGGGCTGCAATGCGCGCCGCCTCCTTGATGCGGGGGTCGATACGCAAGTTCAGGGTGGCGGTCTTGGAGGGGCTCATGATGCGCCAGCCGGCGAAGTGAAGAATTTGGCATTGTAACGCAGAAGTGTTGAATTGGAAGTTGGGTATTGTTCCCGCTGGGTTGTGATAAGTTTGGAAGCCTTGATATCTGGATGCCTCCAAGCGACACTGCCAAGGAGCCCTGCAGAGCGGATCGTTCTAGGGCTGACGCCATCGGCTTCAGCTATCTCGACGACCCATTGAGCTGCAGGGCTCTTTCGACTAAAAGGGCCTTGAGTCGCGCGATCAAGCGAGGGATTTCTCCAACTTCGATGTAAGGATTGCCGGGAAACTATTCCCAGCGCTAAGCAAACGTGGCCTTATGTTTCAGGTAGTCTCGGAAATATTAAAGAATCAGGTCGCGCCACTTGACGTTGCCAGTGCCATCTCATGGCGGCAAATTTTCGCTGTGTTTGATGGTTCGTTGTCAGCGGAAGAAGTACAAGCCTTACTCATGGCACAGGATGGAGGAGGTCGAGTTCCAAAGGCAAAACGCTTCTTTTCCAAGGAAGGGCAGCTATTTCACCATGGTGGAAAAACCTATGTTCTGAGCAATCAGTGGGGAGACAGAACCTTGGAGGCCATCGAGCTGTTGGTTGAAAAATTTCCAGCGTTGAATATTGATGTCGCGAAGTCTGAAGAGCAATGAGATCAGGCTTTTCACCCAACTAGATCTATTCACTTGATCGAAATTTTCGTAGCGCTACATTCCACCAATCTTGACCTCATCCTGCCGTCGCATGACTTGGGTTTTCCTGATGATGATCCGAACCTCGCATTCTATTCTGTTGCAAACACCCTTATCTGAACCTTATCTACTCGTGATTTGGAATTTCGCTGATTGATCCAAGGTCGCGCGCAATGAATCGAGCGTGCCCTTGATCGCATCCATTTTACGCAGGAATTCATCAATGCTTGATCGCTGATCATAGATGTCGCGGGCGAAATTGCGGGGCGATTGGAATTCAGCAATCTTGTGGTTAACTTGAGGTTTCAAGACTTCGGTTTTTCGGCGACTTCTCTTGCCCAAAATTACCCTTCCCGGAACCTTCCCTGCGCCACGAGAAAAACTTGCCGTTATCTTGCCGTTTCACGACTTGGGTTTTTCCGTCATCGATCAATCAACATTTTCGCAGTGCGGTCACCATTCTCGACAACGCTTCCAGCTTGCTGTCGGATTCGTCACCGTTTGTGCTATTTCGCGGTCGTTGAGTCGAGTCTCGAAGTGCGTCCTGGGGCATTTTACCCTTGGCTAAACCTTGGCTGTCTACGACTTGGGTTTTTCGCGGTCTGCCGCCCTTCGCGCCATTGATCCGCGATTGCTGCTTGCCCTCCTCAGTCTTGGGGCCAGTTGAAAGGCCGCCGTGGAATTTGCAACGTCCGCGACTGTAGAGTGCTTTTTGTCTGCACGGCTCCCCGTTCTTTTTCTTCGCGTCGCAGTAGTCACGCCGAACGTAATCATCACGAATGGTCTTTCGAGGCTCAGGAACTGGGGTTTTCTGAAAAGGATTCGTGCCGCGATAGTTTTCCATGCTGGATGCCTCCAGGTTTCTTATGGCGATGGTGTTTTCAATCGATGTGCTGCCCGAAGTCCCAGCGCTCCATTTCTTGTAGCTCTCGGGTCTTTGCATCTCTCAAAGTGTTGACCTTTAGTCTGCCGAACGAGTAATCGTTGGTGCTGGGTGGCCGACTTCCCTTGTGTCGCGTTTTGGCTATGTAGCTCAGGTGGTAGAACGCTTTTTTCAGAGACTCAAAATCTGTTCTTGCGACCATGTGTGACTCTGTGAAGCGGGGCTGTGGATAGTTGCGGTCATCCAATATCTTTGCCACAAGATCCTGTAGCCCGTAGTGTGATCGGACCAGATTGCCATCCAGGAACAATGCGACGTGGTAGTGCGGAATTCCACTCTTGCCTGTCTCTCGAGCCCAACCGCCGCCAATTCTGGTCAATTTGTATTTCCGCTTCAGGCGCTTTTTGAAAACGTCCATCAGTTTGGAAATTCCTGTATTCAGTGGCTCAGGGTCATGAAGATGCACGACGAACTGGATGACGAGCACGCGGCTGTGATAACTCAACATGGCCATCAGGTTGCGATCAATGGTCGCCAGTATCTCGACATAGCATCCTTGCTGCTTCGAGGCATCCGCATTGATGGGGAATTCACGTCCGTTGAGCGTCACCGAATTACTCATGGTGACTGTCTTCATGCGGATTGAAGCCAGTCAGGACATCCCTGTCACAAGGCTGGTTCAACAAGATATAGATAATAGTAAAAACCGGGCTGCCAGCTTTTCGAAAAAATATCTGTGGACCAAGCAGCGCGCAGCCTGCGCTCATGTCTAAAGATCGAAAAGATGAGTGGAATTTCAGAATCTCTGAGATCAATTGCAGGCGGCTCATGATTCGTCAACCTTTCGCTCTGCACTTGCAGCATCTGAGAATCGAGCGAGACGATCAAATCCGGAAATTTCCAGCGCTATTGATGATGAATTATTATGAGAGATAGGCCGCGGGCGAACAGGGAATAGCGCACAGAGATTTGATGTGCATGCCTCAACCTGCTGTCGCCAGGTGCCGTTGCCCGGAGCGGGATCGTAGAGGCACTCCCGGCATTTCTGATTGACGAAACGTCGAAGACCCTTCGGAGCGGCGGATGTGATCATTGCCTTTCTCCTTCCCTGAATGCTTTCCGACTGGTGGCAATCTGGTCTTCAATCCAGTTGTCGAGCTCGGCTTCGACCCAGCCGACGGCGCGGCCTCCGAGAACAACAGGGGAGGGGAATTTGCCCTCGGACACTCGGAGGTAGATCGTGCTGCGGGAGAGTCCGGTGCGCGCTTTGACATCGGGAAGTCTGAGGATCGTGCTGGCCATGTTTGCGCCTCCTGGGGTGGTAGTGAACATGGCGCTGATAGTGATTGTGACGAGGATTCGGATGAATCCTGTTTGCTCAGCAGAGGCTAGCCATTACTCAGCAACGGCTATTTCCCGAAGAAAGGGTCTGGTGTGTTTCTTAGTGCCTTTCGAGCTGAGGAGAAAGACATAACCAATCCAGCGCATTCCTGCTCGGCACAGATGTCTCGTGACGCGTATTTTCCGGAAGACCATATTTCCCTAATTTTATCACGCTTCTCTCTACTGCCGCCAATTTTGGAATGCCTGGAATGAGCTGCGGACTTTGCGCGCCGTTTGCGATAATCGTAAAGAGTGAGCGCTGATGACGCACTGAAAAAATCTAGTATAAAGGCACGAAAAGTTTCTTCGGTAAATGTATAAATTCCGGATGTCTTATCCCCCGATTCTTGTGCACAACCCCGTTCGAGATCCATGAGGGCGAGATATTGAAAAAATAAGTTCTCTCCTAAACTCGCCCTATACGATTCGGCCATATAATGTGCTGCAGCACGCAAGAGTTCTTCAGTGCTGAGATTGGCTTCCAATATTTCACTTCTTTTTTTTCCAGTTTCAGCCTCTAGGTCGAAATTGACATACGCATTCGTAGTTTCCTCAAATTTATTTTTTGCCTGCAGAAAAGCAGTAGTGGCTTTATTTGGCCTCATTTTAGTAGACCTCCAATTCCTGTAGTTAAGGATCGTATTCGGGCACTGAATGCTGAAAGTCATTCGCAGATTGGATTCTATGAGACTTTGCTATACATTCTCAAACCATTATAAAACTAGAGAAAACTCTCTATCTCTATGATAGATGGCGGGTTTTAGGGGATTTTTGGGCTTGAGAAATATGCTTGGGCTGCAGCTTAGGGAAGAATTTCGGGGCAAGCGGCTCAAAGTGAACTCCTACCCAAAACTGAAGCGCTCATTGTTAGAAATTTCTGGCCTCAAGTGCCGATCCCGGAATTGAATCGGTGTTAAGTTTTCCAGAGAAGTGTGCGGTCGGAAGTCATTATACTCTTCACGCCACGCTTCAATTTTTTCTCGTGCATCTTCAAGTGATAGAAACCAATGGCTATTCAAACATTCATCTCGAAAGCTACCATTGAACGATTCGATAAAGGGATTATCTGTTGGTTTTCCCGGCCTGGAAAAATCTAACACAACATCGTTCTCATAAGCCCATTTGTCCAATGCTTTGGATATGAACTCGCTGCCATTATCTACTTGTATCCTATCGGGGCATCTGTTGTGGAGCTGCTCAACAGCATCGATCACACCGACTACATGATCGCCTTTGATGCTGTAATCCACATGGATGGCTAGGCATTCGCGACTAAAATTATCCACTATAGTTAAAGCCCTGATCCTCTTCCCATCGAACAGGTTGTCTGCGACAAAATCCATGCTCCAACATTGATCCACCGTGTTCAGCTGCGGCCGATCCAAGCGGTGCGCTGCGGCAACTCTCCTTTTAGGTCGATTTCTTCGCAGATTCAGCCCTTCTTCTCGGTATATGCGCAATACTTTCTTGTGATTGACGTGCCAGCCTTCACGCCTGAGCAATACATGAATGCGTTCGTACCCATAGCGAACTCGTGTGGCCGCTATTTCTTTAATACGACTCCTCAGCGCTGTGTCAGAATTGCGCCTGCCCTGGTAATAATACACGGAGCTGTAACACTGCATCACTGCGCAGGCCCGTCGTTTGGAGGCATGGAAGGCCATCACCAGATAGTCCACAAGCTCACGACGTTTGACGGGCTTTAAAGCTTTTTTGACAGGACATCCTGAAGCATTTGTTTATCCAGACTCAAATCAGCCACCATCCGCTTCAAGCGTTGGTTTTCATCCTCCAACTGGTTCAAGCGTCGGAGTTCAGAAACACCCAACCCGCCGTACTTCTTCTTCCAGTTGTAGAAAGTGGCTTCCGAAATACCCATCTTGCGGCACACCTCAGCAACTCGCGTACCTGTTTCTGCTTGCTTCAAGGCAAAAGCGATCTGCTGCTCCGTATACTTCGTTTTCTTCATGGCAAATGGCCCTCCCGTGAGCCAATTTGTAAGCCTCCCTTAAAATAGTGGCATTCGAAATTGGAGTTCTCCGGCGTAAACTACGCAACAAGGAGAGCCGAGATGAAGAAGTCGAGATTTACCGAAACACAGATCGTCAAGATTTTGAAAGGAGTGGAAAGCGGCAGGCAGGTCAAAGAGGTTTGCCGTGAGAATGGCATCTCTGATGCGACTTACTACAACTGGAAGAGCAAGTTCGGTGGCATGGAGGCCTCTGATGTAAAGCGACTCAAGGAACTGGAGGAAGAGAATCGCCGACTCAAGCAGATGTACGCCGAGTTGAGCCTGGATCACAAGATTCTCAAGGACATTGTTGAAAAAAAGCTGTAAAGCCAGCGATTCGACGGGAGCTGGTGGATTACGCCAGAGAAGCGCACAGCGCCAGTTTGCGCAGAGCCTGTCGAGTGGTTGGCATCAGTGATTCGTTGTATCGCTACAAGCCCGATCCGCATCGAGACGAGCCGGTGATTCAGCAGTTGCAGGAAGCCAACGAGCGCTATCCAGCGCATGGCTTCAGCAAGCTGTTCAAAATACTGCGTCGATGGGGACATGCGTGGAATCACAAGCGCGTCCATCGCGTTTACTGCGATCTGAAGCTGAACAAGCGACGCAGAGGCAAGAAGCGCCTACCTGCTCGTCACCCACAGCCTCTGTGTGTTCCCGCAGCGGCGAACCAGTGCTGGTCGATGGACTTCATGAGCGACGGGTTGTTCTGCGGCCGCAGGTTCCGCACCTTCAATGTTGTGGATGATTTCAACCGCGAAGCACTGGCCATTGAGATTGATCTGAGTTTACCGGCTCAGCGCGTGATCCGGGTTTTGGAAAGATTGGTGAGCTGGCGCGGCCAACCTCAAAAGCTGAGAATGGACAATGGGCCGGAGTTCATCTCGATCGCTTTGGCGCAATGGGCTGAAGAGCAAGGCGTGGAGTTGGAATTCATTAAGCCGGGCAAGCCAACACAGAATTCCTATGTCGAACGGTT
Organism: uncultured Klebsiella sp.; assembly: GCA_964459345.1. Lineage (GTDB taxonomy): Bacteria > Pseudomonadota > Gammaproteobacteria > Pseudomonadales > Pseudohongiellaceae > UBA5078. The sequence continues at coordinate 7,494 of CAYWMC010000086.1, forward strand.
CAACAGAACATACCGCGATGAAGTGCTCAATATGTATGTGTTCAAAACGTTGAACGAGGTTCAAGAAATCACGCGGAACTGGATACGAGAATACAACGAAGAGCGTCCCCACGACTCACTGAGCGATCTGACTCCGTGGGAGTATTTGGCCAAACACCCAGGGTTGGAAAACTCTAATTTACGGTGCAACTAAAACAGGGAGGTTTACAGTGTGCCTCATCAACAATCAGCACGTCGAAAAAGCTGGACTCAGTATCAATATAGGTACCCGAGCCTTTGAACAAATTGTTGATTCTTGTCTTGGTCAAAGTGCCACTCAGGTTCGCAGCAAACACCGCTCGCGGTGCTGCATTCTTGGAAACGTACTGAGTGGTCATTTCGCGCTTTGTCAGTTCAACCAACAAGTTGACGGCGACTACTGACTTTCCAGTGCCGGGCCCACCCTCCACAATCAAGACATGCTTCTTGCCATTCTGCGCCTTTCTTGCCAAATCAATCGCTGTCTCATAGACCAGCTTCTGATCGTCAATCATCAGAAACTCTGCATTTCCTTTCAGCATGGAAGAAAGGCTGTCTGCCAGGCCTTTGGACGGCTTTATCTTTCCATGTTCTATGCGATACATGATCTTGTCGGTGTCGCCGTATTTAACGAATTGCTTCAAGAAATCAGCAAGTCTCTT
>CAYWMC010000087.1:0-8162 GCA_964459345.1 uncultured Klebsiella sp.
AGGGCTGACTCTGCCGTTGCCTCGATATCCCCCGTCAATAGCATGACTCGCCCGCCCGCCTCCACTTGCAACACGCAGGAGCTGTCATTGCCGGCCGCATGCTGGCCTGCGGGGGGCCACATTACAGCAAAGCGCACGTCGTCCCACTGCCATTGCTGCCCCCGGGCACACAGGGTCAGTGCCACCCCGGCCTCTTCCGCTGCCGCACGCACCGTGTCCTGCGGCGTCTCGCCGACATGTACCTGACCTGCCGGCAAGGCTGCCAGAAGTGATGCCAGGCCTCCGGCATGATCGTTGTCGCCATGGCTCACGATGACTGTGTCCATCTGCCTGACTCCCACACTGCGCAAATAGGGCAGGACGATGCCGTCCCCCGCGTCGAAGTTCTCACTGAAGCGCGGCCCGGTGTCAAACACCAGCGTATGCGTGGCAGTCCTGACCACCACCGCCAGACCCTGCCCGACATCGAGCACCGTCACCAGAGCGACACCTGGTGCTGGCAGCTCGCGGGACGGAACCGCCAGAGGCAGCAGCAGAATCAAGCCCAGCCAGCGGCCAGGCCATCCTCGGGGCAGCAACAGCAGCACACTGCCCGCCAGCGCCAGCAGAATCTCCGGCACGCTGGTGCCACTGAATTCCCACAGCACCGGCAAGGGGGCACCGACGAACGCCCGCAGGCCTGCGGTAAACGCGCCCAGAAGAAAGTCGGCAAGCTGCAGTGCCGCCATGCCAGGGGGCTCCCAGACCAGCAGCAATCCAGCCCCCAGCAGACACAGTGGCACTACCAGCACGCTGACCAGCGGAATGGCCAGTACATTGGCCACGGGGGCGAGCAGGGATAGCTGCTGCATCCACACAGCCAGCGGCACTGTCATGCCGATGAAGATGACCCATTGCGGGCGCCCCCAGCGCTGCCAGACGCCTATCCAGTCCAGTGCCCGGGCGGGAGCTGGCGAATGGCCGGGCTGCGCCGCCCGAAAGTGAAGCCGGCGCAGGCCGTTGTAGGCCAGCAGCAAGGTGCCGACCGCCCCGAAAGACAACCAGAAGCCTGCGCCGAGCACACTCAGCGGATTCATCAGCAGCACCAGAAACAGAGCGAGACAATAGCTGAAGGAGTGGGGAACGCGACGGGCAACCAGTTGCGTCCCCATGAACACCAGCACCATGACGCAGGAGCGCTGCGTGGGCACCGAGAATCCAGCCAGCAGACTGTAGGACAAGGCACCAAGCCCCGCCGCCAGGGCGCCCCACTGCTGTGCTGGCAGACGCAACAGCAGAGCCGGACTCAGCCGCACCAGCCAGGCCAGCAATCCATGACACAGCCATGCCACGAACCCGATATGCAGACCGGAGATGACAATCAGATGGTTGGTGCCGGTCTGGGTGAACAACTCCCAGTTCTCTGCACTGACCAGTTCGCTGTCACCGAGCACCAGCGCCACAATGATTCCCGCGTTTGCGCGCCCCTCCAGCGCCAGCAGCAGGCGCTCGCGCAAGCCATGGCGAAGCCGGGACAGCCAGGCGCCGCCATCCTCAAGTTGAGCAGTGAAGCTTGTCTCCCGCACATAGCCCCGCGCGGCCACTCCCTGCATCAGCAGCCAGCCTTCGTAGTCAAAGCCGCCGGGATTGGCGAAGCCCCGCGGAGCATTCAAGCGCACGCGCCAGAACCAGCGCTGTCCTGGTGCCAGCCGCTCTTCACCGTAGTAATTGAGAAGAATCAAGCGCTTGCGAAACACGCGATTGTCCGGCGGGCAATCGGAAGGCAGCAAGTCGAAACAGCTGCGTTCGACCTGAAAGCTCACCTGCTGAGCCCTGGCCCCCTGCTGCGGCAGACCGGTCACCAGCCCGGTGACCCAGAAGTCCCGCGCCTCCAGAGAAGGCGGCAGCAAGGCGTGCAGGCGGTTCTGCGCGAACCACAGGCTCCAGACCAGTCCGCACAGCATGGCAAGCAGCAGTGCCCCAATGCGCTGCGCTCGCCATGCACCCAGCAGCAGAACGGGCAACAATGCCGGGAACAGTAAAGATGGCAGCGAAGGTAATTCTGGCAAGAGAGCCACAAGGGCCATGCCGAGACTGGCAGCGATCATCCTTGAGCGCATGGAAAATCCGGAAGTGGGAAGACGTCAGTGTCGTTCCGGAAGTATAGACAGCGCTGGCCGTTGTCGCGCCCGGACTATTCCAGACGCAGGGCCTCGGCGGGCTGTACGCGGGAGGCGCGCCAGGCGGGGTAAAGTGTCGCCAGCAGGGACAGGACGAACACACCGATACTGACCCCGATGATGTCACTCAGGCGCAGCTCGGAAGGCAGAAAGTCCACGGGATAGACCTCGGCACTGAGCAGCGTGATGCCAAGCACACGCTCCAGCATGGCGGCGAAGTCACCAACAGTCAGCGAAAACAGTATGCCGAAGGCTATTCCAATGGCCGTGCCAATCAGCCCCACGATACAGCCCTGGGTCATGAAGATGCGGCCGATGGTCTGCGGGCTCGCGCCGATGGTGCGCAGAATGGCAATGTCGCCACGCTTGTCGCGCACGATCATGACCAGGCTGACCACCAGATTGAAGGCCGCCACGCCCACCAGAAGCCACAGCAGGAAGCCAACGATGGTGCGGGAAAACTGGATGTTCTCGTAGATATTGCCGAACAGGCGTGTCCAGGTGTCCACATCGAGACCGCCAGGCAGGTCTTCTGCCAGATCGGCCGCTACCGCGCGTACCTGCAGCAGGTCCTGAATCTTGAAACGCAGACCGGTATAGGTATCCCGCAGTCGGTACAGTGCCTGGGCATCCTGCAAGGTAATCATGGCCATGGCACTGTCCAGCTCCAGCGTGCCTACCTTGTAAATGCCGGCCACGGTAAATTGACGCTGGGTAGGCAGAGGAACGAGTGGGTTCACGGAGACTTCCAGCGAATACAACGTGACGCGGTCGCCCACACCCACGCCCAGATTCTCTGCCAGCGTGGCCCCCAGAATGATCCGGAACCTGGCCTCCTGCAGTCCCGCGAGCCCGCCCTCCACCATGAAGCGGTCGAGAATGGAGATGCGTTGTTCCGCCTCCGGATCGACCCCTTGCACAAGCACGCCTTTGGCAAACCCCTTGTTGGCAACGACGCCCGTGGCTTCTATCTGGGGCGCAAAATCGAGGACTGCCGGATTGGCAGCCAGAACTGCTTCGATGGCCTGCCACTGGTCCGGCCCCTGGGGCTCCTGCGACTTGACGGTGCCATGGGGAAGAATGCCCAGAATGTTCTCGCGTACTTCCCGATCGAAGCCATTCATGACGGACAGCACAGTGATCAGGATGGCGATGCCCAGCGCCAGGCCGCTGACGGTCAGCGCGGACATGAACGACACCAGCTGGCTGCGCCGGCCCACACTTACATAGCGCAGCGCGATGAAGGCCGCGAAGGAGTGCTCCGCGTAAGGGGCAATTGCGGGTGGACGGCTGGCATCATTCGCCATGGAACAGCCCCTGCTGTGTTGGCGCTTCGACCAGACTGGCCGTGAGTCCGCGCGCGGCAATCGCGGCCCGGGTTGCAGCATCAAGCTCTTCCAGACGCCCGTTGCGCAGAAGCAGCACGCGATCCAGAGAGCGGGCAAATTCCTCGTCATGGGTCACGACGATGAAGCTGGTAGCCAGTTGAGAATTCAATTCTGCCATCAGCGCGTGAATCTCGTGGGCAGTATGCCGGTCGAGATTGCCCGTCGGCTCGTCCAGCAGCACGCAACGGGGCTCGGTGACCAGTGCGCGGGCAATCGCGACGCGTTGCCGCTCGCCTCCGGAAAGCTCGGAGGGCTTGTGCTGCAGACGATGTCCCAGGCCGACGCGCTCCAGAATGGCCGTGGCCCGCGCTGCCGAGCGCTTGACGTCGTTGCCGGCGATCAGCAGCGGCATGCACACGTTCTCCAGCGCCGAGAACTCCCCCAGCAAATGGTGAAACTGATACACGAAGCCCAGATTGCGATTGCGCATGCGGCCACGCTGAGCCTCATTCAGACTGGCCAGATTGAGCCCGGCAATCATCACTTCGCCTGAAGTGGGCAGATCAAGCCCTCCAAGAAGATTGAGCAGCGTGGTCTTGCCCGAGCCCGAGGCCCCGACAATGGCAACGCGCTCGCCGGCATAGACGCGCAGATTCAAGTCCTTGAGCACCTCGACCTGTGCAGGCCCCTGCGTGTAGACCTTGGTGAGCTGGCGGCACTCCAGCATCAGTTCCGGCTCCTGCATGTGGGGCGAAACAATCTGGACCACGGGCGATGGCGTCATGGAGTCATGCATGTTCATTCATACCTCAGGACTTCGGCGGGCTGAATGCGCGTCGCCCGGTAAGCAGGATAAAGAGTAGCCAGAAAACTGACGACGAGGGCGCTGACACAGGTCAGTACCACGTCTTCCGAGCGCAATTCCGCCCGCAGATAGGAAATCATGTAGACGTCCTCTGGAGAGAACGTGGCATTGAGAACCGCTTCGAGCCATGCCGTGACAGCCGCCAGATTCTGTGCCAGCAGCACGCCGGACAAGGCCCCCAGCGCCGTGCCCAGCACGCCGACGGTGGTTCCCTGCGTGACGAATATGCTCATGATGGTGGCCCTGCTGGCACCCATGGTACGCAGTATGGCGATATCGGCACTCTTGTCGGCAACCACCATGACCAGGGTAGACACGATGTTCACGGCACCGATCACCACGATCATCAGCAGCATGAAGCCGGTCATTGCCTTCTCCAGGCGCAGCGCGTCGAACAGACTGGCCTGCGTTTCGCTCCAGCTGGTGCTGCTCAGGCCCTGACGCAGCGCAGGATCGGCCATGTCCTCAAGAGCACGGCTGGCAATCGGGCCGGCATTGAACACATCATCGACACGCAGGCGCAGACGCACGTCCTGCGCTGCGGCCCCTTCTCCGAACAGGGACTGCGCTGCCTGCAGGTCGATCATGACGGTATTGTCATTGCCGTAGAATCCGAAGTCGGCAGCTCCGATTACCTTGAAGCGCATGACGTCGTCCAGATCGCGGTTGATCAGGCTGTTCAGTGACATCAGTGTTACTTCGTCATCCAGATAGATGCCCAGCCGGTTGGCAAGGCGAATGCCCAGGATGATGCCGTTCTCGGTGTTGCGCAGTGTCTCCAGCAGAGCATCGAAGCCAGGGCTCTCAACCTGCAGCACATCACCTTCGAACCGGGGATCCACACCGCGCAGCTGCACGAACTCGGCAGCACCGTCATAGCGCAGCCAGCTTTCGCCTTCCACATATGGCGCAGCGCCAATCACTTGTGGCTGCGACGCCAGCGCCTCACGCACAGGCTCCCATGTGCTCAATCCCTGGCTGGACAGAATGCTGGCATGGGGAACGGCCTTGAGGGTTTCGTCCCGCATGGTGCTGGTGGAGCCATTGATGACCGACGTCACCACGATCAGGGCAAGAACGCCGATGGTGATGCCCAGAGTAGACACCACGGACACGAAAGAAATGATCTGGCTCTTCTTGCGGGTGCGGATGTAGCGCAAGCCTATGAAGAGGGATACTGGCTTAAACATGGCGCAGCAGGATCCTTTGCACGGTCTTGAAGCTGATGGGAGCGACCGGCGTACTGACTTCGGCCGCGATGGCGCGCAAAGACTTGCCCTGATCGCGCAACTGCAGGATTCGTTTCAGCACCTTCTGCTCCATGGGATTTTCAATGAGGCGGCCATTGGAATGGATCATGTAGCCAAATGGCCGGCTGCCGCCCAGATAGCGGCCCTTGCTGCGCTGGTTTTTCTTGACGTTGCGGATGCGCTCAACCGAGCGGCGCCGCTCCAGGCCAGCGAACAGCCGTGCTGCGGTCAGCACGTCCAGCGTCAGTGCAGGGTCTGTCACGTCACCGTCAAGTTCCAGCACGAAGAGGGGAATACCGCGCTCCCGCAGGTGCTGCAATGTGGCGACGGCATCATAGCAGGAGCTGAAGAGGCGCTCCAAGGCGAACACCAGGAGCGCGTCACCTGGCTGGAGGCGCCGCAACAACGCTGCCCCGCCGTCCCGGTTCGCGAAATCGGCATTCCAGGGCACATCCGTTTCGACGACGCTCCCCAGGATGCTCCATCCTCGCGAACGGCAAAAGCTCACAAGCTGCTGCTCTTCGTCTGCAAGCGCCTGATCAAGGTTGCGGGCGGCGTTGGCCGAACCTGATTGAGTCTCGAATTCCGAAGTACGCCAGTAGAGTGTCACATTCATTGTGTGTGCCTCTGCATGAACAATGCCACGATTGACTGACAGTCTACGCCCGAGACTCCCGGAACGGCAAGCATTGTGGCGGATTCACTGGGCTGCAGACGGACCTGCGAGGCCTGCCTGCGTTGCACAGCGGCGGTCCGAAAGCCTGGTTGTCGAGATCCCGCGAAATGCCATAGTGGATTCGCCAGGTGTTTGAATTAAAAAGTATTTGCTGCTATATTCGCCGGGCCTCACAAAATGTCAGACGGCCAGGCTTGAGCCTCGCGATGACGAGGTGACAAATTCTGAACTACCGGCCTCATCTCGATTTGACATTCAGGCCGTGTGTGATGACGCAGTGAAGACAAATCGGGCGCAGTAGCGCTGCTACACCCCGAGACAGATTTGAAGCATGACAAGACAGCAGGACAGCGTCGGAATGCGACGCTGCGAACATACGGAGTGACGGCCTTGCTGGCCGGCACGAACAGAAAGCCAATACAGCCGGATGAATCCGGGACGTATCAAATTCAACACGACACTGCCCTCGCGAAACACGTGAGTGTGGCAGAGTCGTAAAGCAGTCAGGTTCACATGAATCGACTCGGCGCAGCGACATTGCTGAACGCCTGAGTCAGAGATGTCAGTCAACGGATTACTCGGTTCCCGGACCACCAGGTACAGCGATGAAGTTCAGATGTCACCATGGTTCTCTTGAAAGGAAAGCTGATCCGCTTTCAGTAACTTACTGCCCGCAGGTTTGATGGCCCCGGGTTCACGCATCTGGCTACACAGAGAAGTGAACCTGAAAAATGAAGAGAATGTTGATCAATGCAACTCAAGAAGAAGAGTTGCGCGTAGCCCTCGTTGACGGCCAGCGTCTGTATGACCTGGACATCGAAAACCGCTCCAGAATCCAGAAGAAAGCCAGCATCTACAAAGGCCGCATCACGCGAGTGGAGCCAAGCCTGGAAGCCGCATTCGTGGATTTCGGTGCTGAACGCCACGGCTTCCTCCCCCTCAAGGAAATTTCCCCCCAGTACTTCACCAAGCGCGGTGGTGGCGGCGAAGGCCGTGTGAACATCAAGGAATCCGTCGCTGAAGGCACGGAAGTCATCGTGCAAGTAGAGAAGGAAGAGCGTGGCAACAAAGGCGCCGCGCTGACAACCTTCGTGAGCCTGGCTGGTCGCTACCTGGTGCTGATGCCCAACAATCCCCGCGCCGGCGGCATTTCCCGTCGCATCGAAGGCGATGATCGCTCCGAACTGCGCGAAGCCCTGAGCGGCCTCGACATTCCCGATGGCATGGGCATGATCGTGCGCACGGCCGGTGTCGGCAAGCAACAGCAGGAACTGCAGTGGGACCTCGACTACCTTCTGGCGCTGTGGCAGTCCATTACAGACGCATCCACGCAGAAGACAGCCCCGTTCCTGATCTACCAGGAAAGCAATGTCATCATCCGCACGATTCGTGATTATCTGCGCCAGGACATCGGCGAAGTGCTGTTCGATACACGGGAATCCTACGAGGAAGCCCTGAGCTTCGTGCGCCAGGTCATGCCGCACTACGAAGCGCGCATCAAGCTGTACCAGGAGACTCTGCCCCTGTTCAATCGCTACCAGATTGAAGGACAGATCGAAACCGCATTCCAGCGCGAAGTGAAACTGCCCTCCGGCGGCTCCATCGTCATCGATCCCACGGAAGCGCTGGTGTCCATCGACATCAACTCCTCGCGCGCCACCCGCGGCTCGGATATTGAAGAGACTGCACTGAATACCAACCTCGAAGCAGCGGATGAAATAGCCCGGCAGTTGCGCCTGCGCGACATGGGCGGCCTGATTGTGATCGACTTCATCGACATGAGCTCAGCCAAGAATCAGAAGGAAGTTGAAAATCGTGTGCGCGATGCGCTTGAAGCAGACCGTGCGCGAGTACAGGTTGGCCGCATCTCAAGATTCGGCCTTG
>CAYWMC010000088.1:0-8150 GCA_964459345.1 uncultured Klebsiella sp.
CATCCTTCGCGGCAGGCGATTCCTCGCGCTCGTAGGCCTCGTTCACGGCCTGAATGAAATCCAGCGGGTGGTAGTAGGAAATGTATTGCAGGGCGTCGGCGACGCTCTGGATCAGGTCTTCCTGGCGAATGACAGTCATGGAAACACGCGTCCTGTACGAAATGGATGTGCGGCGCTGGGCCCGGGTGGTGGAAAGTGCGCGGGATTCTAGCATACAGTGCTGCAGGAGCGGCCGTGCCTGCGCCATGGGACAAGAAGCAACCAGCTGTCTGCAACTCCCATGGCGGACACGCTGTGAACCCATCCCTGGGCGCTCGGTGGCCGCCATCCGGGCGGCCAACGGTCCGCCATGGGAGTTCCAGACAACTGGACTGAACCCTCCGCATTGCGCGGGCACGATCTCGAGGATTTGAGAATGAGCGACGCTGACGAGAATCACATTCTGAGCCATTGCGACGGAGGCGTGCAGATTCTGCACATCCACCGCCCGGACAAGAAGAACGCTCTCACCGGTGACATGTACCGGGCGCTCGCCAATGGCATACGGCAGGCGGACAACGATGCCGCTGTCCGCGTGATCCTGCTGCGCGGCGAGGACGACTGTTTTACCAGTGGCAATGATGTGAACGACTTCGTGGGCAGCGACGAGCGCAGCAGCGAGCGTCCGTCGGTGCTGTTCATGAAGGCCATCGCCCATGCGCGCAAGCCGGTGGTCGCTGCCGTCAATGGCCTGGCCATCGGCATAGGCACCACCCTGCTGATGCACTGCGACCTGGTCTACGCCGCCGACGATGCCTGGCTGCAACTGCCTTTTGCGCGCCTGGGTCTGTGTCCCGAGGCGGGGTCGAGTTACCTGGCCCCCTTGCTCATGGGGCACCAGCGCGCGGCAGAACTGCTTCTGCTGGGCGAACGCTTCAGTGCGGACAAGGCGCGGGAATGCGCTCTGGTGAACGAGGTGTTGCCGGCAGCGCAGGTGCTGCCCCGGGCACTGGAGCGGGCCAGAGCGCTGGCGGCACTGCCCACCGAAGCGGTGCAGACCTCCAAACACCTGCTGAAACGGCCACAGCAGGCCGCCATCGACGAGACCATCGCCCTGGAACTGGTGAATTTCTCACGCTTGCTCCGCAGTGACGAGGCACAGGCCATCATGCAGGCGTTTCTGTCGCGCAAACGGGGATAAGCCAGGACGTGGAAGGCCCAGGTTCGCCTGCAGGGCAGGCTCCTACAGGCGATCCAGCAGGAAGTCCCGTGCTGCATTGATCTTCTTGGCCAGGTAGTCCGAGCCGCCGCGGTCCGGATGCATCTTCTGCATCAGTCGCCGGTGCGCCAGCACCACGTCTTCCCGGGCAGCTCCCTGCTGCAGCCCCAGAATCTCCAGCGCCACAGCTTCACTCATGCCGGGTTCAGCAGCCGCTGCCGCCGACGCTGTCTGGTCGGAGGGGGCCTCTTGTCCCACGCGCCAGTCGGGGTGCGCACGATCCATGTAGGCCTCGAGAATCTGCAGGGAATCCGGGTCCTGCAGACACTCACGCGCCAGTTTCAGCAACTGCTCGACACTCAGTGTCGACAACCTGGCTCCTTTGAAATCGCCCTCCAGCACCTCGCCATCCATGTCTCCCGTGGCGTGCTGCAACTGCATCAGCAGGAAGCGCGTACGGATGCTCGATGCATTGGTGCCACCGGCGCTGCCATAGGCACTGTTCGCCGTGCGTGTGCGGAACATCTGCCACAGGGGCAGCAGACGGATCAGCAGATGCAGATTGCGCAGCATGAAGGTGGCCGCCACCATGATGGGCGCGATGATGAAAGTGGGCGATATGCGCCCCAGCAGGATGAGTACCACGATGATCGTCAGAATCGTCGCCAGTACCAGCAGCATGTTGAACTGCTTCTGGTTCAGGGAATATTTGATCGCCAGTTTGCGCAGCCCCATGTACATCAGGATGGGCAGCAGCAGGATCAGGATGTAGCGCAACAGGAACACAGCTCAAGACCTCCCTGGAAGTGCCGGTGAACGCGCGTTCATGAGCGCATCTGCTGCGTCAGTCGCTGCACGGCGGGACTGGCGGACGCACTGAAGTGTTCAAGCGCCTGGCGCCCGCCACTGGCATACACGGCCACCGCTCGCAGCAGCTCGCGAAGTTGCGCCGCACTGGCGCTGTCGAAGGGTGACCAGGCGCCGCGGGAAAGTTTCGCCATGGTCTGGAAGGTCTGCTGCGCACGCAGGTCGCCCCCTTCCTGAAACAGGAACAACGGCACATTCAGCAGGCCGAGCTGGCCGGCCAGCTGACACAGCACATCGGCATTCTCTTCCATCGCATCGCCCACATACACCACGCAGTGAATGCGCTGCGCCTTGTTTTCGGCCAGTGCATGGCGCAGCACCCGCTCCACCTGGGTGGTGCCGGCGCGGCAGGCGATGCCCGACATCAGGCCCAGCAATGACATGGAATCGCTGCACCAGGGCGTCTTGTAGAACTCGGCGAAGCCACGAAAATAAGTGAGCTGAATCTGCAGCCCACCCTGCCCGCGCGCGGCCAGAAACATCTCGGCCTGCAACTGCGTGGCCTGGTCCCAGGTCTGCTCGCGACTGGCCGTCGCGTCCAGGGCAAAAAGAAGACGCCCGGCACCTGCACCTTTGTGCACGGCAGGCAAGGAAGCAACTTTCTGCAGGAATGCACTGACTTCGCTGCGGCCAGCGACTTTGGTGGAGATGTCTTTCGGGGAATCGGACATGGCAGCGTGCCTTCCGGAAAAACTTCATGAAACCCTGGTGCGGACGGAGAGACTCGAACTCTCACACCTTGCGGCGCTGGAACCTAAATCCAGTGTGTCTACCAATTCCACCACATCCGCGGGCGGGTTTCGCGCAGGGCCTGAGTGCCCAGCGCAAAGAGGCCGGCATCATACCCGAAGCGGGTGCGGTGCCAAAGGAGATTCGTTCAGACTCAGGGCGCGGGACGCGCGCCGCTCTGTACATTCTCGATGTTCTGTTGCAGACGGCTCAGCGTCTGATTGATCTGCAGGCGGAACGCATCGATGGACTCGACGGCCTCTTCCAGATTCACCATGCGATCCTGCAGCCCCACCAGCGTGCTGTCGCCGTTGTTCAGGCTGGCACGGATGTTGGCCATGTCCTGCGCCACATTCTGCACACTGCGCAGACTGTTGTTGATGGTGACGATGCTGGCATTGATCTGTTCGAGGTCTGACTTCACGCCGTTCACTTCGGCCAGCGTGGCCTGGTTCTGCTGCGTGTTGTTGGCGATCATCTGTGCGAGCGTGTCGGTGGTTTCCGTGTGGCCCTTGCTGGCATCTTCCAGCACGGCCAGCTTGCCGGTCAGCTCGTTGACGTTGTTGTTGGTGGTGTTGCGTGCGGCCCAGAGCTTGTCGATCTCGGCGAAGTTGAAGTCCAGGCGCTCGATGACATTGGCCGTGGTCTCTTCGGCAGAATCGCCCACCAGCGCAAGCCGGCTTTCCAGTTCTTCCAGGCGGCGATTGGTTTGTTCCAGCGCCTGCAGGTTCTCCGCATAGGCCTGATAGCCCAGCCATGCGCCGCCACCAATTGTCAGCGTCAGCAGGCCGAGCATGATGCGCACCGGCCAGGTGCTGACCTTGACGACTTCGCCGTAGCGGGGCGTGGCTTCGATATCGGATTGCTTGCGCGCGGACTGGCGCTCCACCACGTCTTCACGCGATAGCACCAGCGAGGGAATATCCTTGAATTCGTCGTTGTCTCTCATGGCGGCATTATCCTGCAAGTGGCTCTGATAGGTCTACCTGTACATCTGGACAAGGGGTAGTTTCCTTGAATTGAACAGCTCGGTGCATTAAGCTCGCCGACTCTTTCCTGACACTGATCGACCAGCGCAAACTGCGGCAAATCTTAGCCGTGGATGCGAAAAAAGCAAGATTTTCAACGGATAATCCCAACCGAGGTCACTATGAAACTTGAACTGCCCGCACTTCCCTATGCGACCAATGCACTTGAGCCACACATGTCTGCACAGACTTTCAGCTTTCACCACGCCAAGCACCACAATGCCTATGTCGTCAAAGGCAATGAGCTGCTGGAAGGTTCCGGCATCGTCGCCAATACGATAGAAGACCTGGTCAAGGCAGCTGCCAAAGTCGGCGGCCCGCTCTTCAACAACGTGGGTCAGTGCTACAACCACGAATTCTTCTGGAAGAGCATGAAGCCGAACGGCGGTGGCGCCCCAACGGGTGCAATCGCGGCGAAGATCGACGCGGACTTCGGCAGCTATGAGAACTTCAAGAAGGAATTCGTCGCTGGCGGCATCGGCCAGTTCGGCAGCGGCTGGGTGTGGCTGGTCTCTGAAGGCGGCAAGCTGAAGATCGCCAAGTCAGCCAACGCCGAGACGCCGCTCACCAGTGGTGCCACCCCGATCATCGTGTGCGACGTCTGGGAACACGCCTACTATCTGGACTTCCAGAACCGTCGCCCGGACTTCCTGGCCTGCTTCGTCGACAATCTGCTGAACTGGGACTTTGCCAACGCGAATCTCGCGAAGGCGTAAGACATTCCGTTGGAGCTTGCTTGCAAGCGAATCGAACCATTCTGGTTCGCGTGCAAGCACGCTCCCACTACAGCCCGAACTCCCACAACAGCCCGAACTCCCACAACAGTCCGGGCTTCTACACCAGCCCCCTCTTCCTGTACCACACTTCCAGCGGCCAGGTGACCAGCGGCGGAATGGCTGCCAGCACCGCCAGTACGGTGGCCCACCAGGGCCAGCGCAGACGAATGCCCGCCACGATCGCCACCACGAAGTAGACAATGAACGCCCCGCCATGCAGACGGCCGAACAGCCAGACGCCCAGATCCGTTACTTCCAGCACACGCTCCAGGAACATGCCAACAAGCAGACCAGCCCAGGTGAAGGCCTCGAAGCGGGCCGTCCAGGTGAATACAGTCGCCATTGCTGCTACTCCAGACTTTCCTTCGCTTCCAGACGCTTCTCCCAGTACTCCGCATCCTTGATGCCCAGCGCATGCGGGTTGAACACCGGGTCAACCCCCAGCGCTTTCTGCGCTTCGTAGTCATGCAGGCAGTCGAAGGCGGGCTTGCGCAGCATCAGGATGGCGGCGATGTTCAGCCAGGCCATCAGGCCAACCCCGATGTCACCAAGTCCCCAGGCCAGTTCGGCCGTACGCAGCGTGCCGTACACCACGGCGCCGATTACCGCGAACTTCAGCACCAGGCTCAGCCAGGGCCGGGCCACGTAGCGATTGATGTAACTGACATTGGTTTCGGCGATGTAGTAGTAGGCAAGTACAGTCGTAAACGCGAAGAAGAACAGTGCGACGGCGACGAAGATATTGCCGAAGCCTGGCATCAGCGTCTCCATGGCCTGCTGCACATAGCCTGGACCCGCTGCGACGCCGGCAACGCCCGTGTACATAGCAGTGCCATCGGCTGCCTCGACGTTGTACAAGCCCAGAATCAGCAGCATGAAGCCGGTGGCAGTGCAGATGAACAGGGTGTCCACGTAGATGGAAAACGCCTGCACCAGCCCCTGCTTGGCGGGGTGGCTGACCGAGGCGGCCGACGACGCATGGGGCGCCGTGCCCTGCCCGGCCTCATTGGAGTACACGCCGCGGCGCACGCCCCACATGATGGCCAGACCAAGAATGGCACCAAAGGCCGAGTTGAAGCCCAGCGCGCTGCTGATGATCAGCCACAGCATGGCCGGCACCTGGGTGATGTTGAGCAGGATGATGACCAGCGCAACGCCGATGTAGGCGATGGCCATGAAGGGCACGGCAGCAGACGCAAAACGCGCAATACGCTTGAGCCCGCCGAAGATGATGAAGCCCACCAGCAGCGCCAGCGCGGCGGCGGTGTAAGTGGTGTCCACGCCAAAGGCTGTCTGCATGCTGTTGGCAATGGCATTGGCCTGCACCCCCGGCAGCAGCAGACCGCAGGAGATGATGGTGACGAACGCGAACACCCAGGCGTAGCGCTTCATGCCCAGGCCTTTCTCGATGTAGAAGGCCGGACCGCCGCGATACTCACCGTTGATCTTTTCCTTGTAGACCTGGCCCAGCGTGGACTCCACGAAGGCTGAGCTGGCACCCAGGAAGGCCACCACCCACATCCAGAACAGCGCTCCCGGACCGCCGAACGTGATGGCCGTGGCGACGCCGGCGATATTGCCGGTGCCCACGCGCCCGGCCAGCGTCATGCTGAGCGCCTGGAACGGGGAGATACCCACTTCGGAGATCTTGCTCTGGAAGATCAGCCGCCACATTTCCTTGAAATGCCGCAATTGCAGAAAGCGGGTTTTCAGCGAGAAGTACAGCCCCGCCCCCAGGCACAGGAACACCAGGGGCGGACTCCAGACGAAGGCATTGATGGTGCTGACAAGCTCGTTCATTGTGATGTTCCCGGGAAAAAGGTGGCAAAGCGCCGAGAGTATCACAAGTTTCTGCGGGGGCTACTCCGCTCCTTCCAGCGTAAAGAGCAACTGTGCGGGGTCTGTCAGCATGAAGCGTACATTGCGGTAGGCCACGGTGCCGTTGATGCGCAGCTCGGGGATGGTCAGCCGGCCAGTGCTGCTGTCAAAACTGGCCATGCCGGCCTGCGGCTGCTCCAGGGTGAACAGCGTGGTGCTGTCCAGCTGGATCTGCAGACTGGGCGTTTCACGCACGAGGGCGAACTGCGCCTGCAACTGACCCAGAGCGCCGGCGTTGATCCTGGCGTGCAGGCGGGCGCTGGCACCATCGAACACCACCGGAAAGCCGTCAGTGGTCCCGACAGGCTTCATGGTCATGCTGACCAGATGGCGGCTGAGCAGGGAGCCGCCGGTATAGTTGATGAGGGGAAAGGGGTCGAAGCCAGACAGCACGGTGACAGGTTGCAGGGCTGCAATCTTGTCCACGATTGTCATATCACCACTCAGGACACGGCCGAAGACGGTGTAGCCGCCGTTGGTGGTGTTCAGGTCGGGATTGTCCACGAGATTGATGAACCACTGACTGTTGGCGCTGTGCGGGTCGCCGCCCACCTTGGCCATGGCGATGGTGCCGCGCACGTTGGGCCTCAATATCGAGAACTCATTCTGAATATTGCCGGTGTTTGCCAGCGGAAAGAACGTCTGCTGGGCTTCGTTGAAACTGAGCCAGCCCCCCTGAAAGACAAAGCCTGGAATCAGACGATGGACCACGGTGCCGTTGTAGGCGCCGCTGTTCACATACTTCAGAAAGTTGGTGACCGTGCCGGGAGCCGTGTCATCGAAGAGCTCGATATGGAAGTCCCCGACAGCCGTGCTGACCCGCACGACCGTGCCAGCCAGCGCTGAAAGTGGAGACAACAACACCAGGCAAAGCAGGATGCGGGGGATGGCGAATGCAATGGCGGACATGAACGGATTTCCTTGGGCCTCTTTTCGAGGGGGCATTCTGCGGGTATTGGCGGGCAAAAAAAACCCCGCCGAAGCGGGGTTCTTTTTTTGGAGCTTTCGCAAGTGAAGGGATTCGCGGGCAGGCCCGCTCCCACAGGGGCTGACTTACATCATGCCGCCCATGCCACCCATTCCGCCCATGCCGCCCATATCGCCACCACCACCTGCAGGCTTGTCTTCAACGATGTCGCTGATCATGCACTCGGTAGTAATCATCAGGCCAGCCACGGAGCCGGCAGCCTGCAGCGCGCTGCGGGTCACCTTGGCGGGGTCGATGATGCCGGCTTCCACCATGTCCACGTACAGACCAGTGGCAGCGTTGTAGCCGTAGTTGCCTTTGCCGGCCTTGACCTTGTCCAGCACCACGGACGGCTCGTCACCGGCGTTCTGCACGATCTGACGCAGAGGTGACGTCACTGCGCGCAGAAGC
Organism: uncultured Klebsiella sp.; assembly: GCA_964459345.1. Classification (GTDB taxonomy): domain Bacteria; phylum Pseudomonadota; class Gammaproteobacteria; order Pseudomonadales; family Pseudohongiellaceae; genus UBA5078. Next base: position 7,855 of record CAYWMC010000088.1, read on the forward strand.
AACGCGATGCCGACGTTCTGGTCTTCGTTCTCGCCCTTCAGGCCTTCCACTTTCTGCAGGGCACGGATCAGCGCCACGCCACCGCCGGGCACCACGCCCTCTTCCACCGCAGCGCGGGTAGAGTGCAGTGCGTCTTCCACGCGGGCCTTCTTCTCTTTCATTTCCATCTCGGTGCCGGCACCGACTTTGATGACCGCAACACCGCCGGCCAGCTTGGCCACGCGCTCTTGCAGCTTCTCTTTGTCGTAGTCAGAAGACGTGTCTTCGATCTGACGACGGATCTGGCCAACGCGGGC
>CAYWMC010000089.1:0-339 GCA_964459345.1 uncultured Klebsiella sp.
TTACCAACACGCTGACCCTCCAGCTGTCCTGCTTCGCCGTGCTGATCGCCGCGCTGTACCCGTTCATGAAGCGCTTCACGAATCTTCCACAACTGGTGCTGGGCATCGCATTCTCGTGGGGCATCCTGATGGCGTTTGCGGCACAGCGAGGCGAATTGCCGGCGCAGGCATGGCTGCTGTTCGTGGCCAACTGTCTGTGGACGGTGGCGTATGACACGCAGTACGCCATGGTGGACAGGGATGACGATCTGAAGATAGGGGTCAAGTCGACCGCCATTCTGTTTGGCGATGCCGACCGCGTCATCATTGGCGCACTGCAGGGCATGTTCCTGCTGGCAA
>CAYWMC010000089.1:349-8095 GCA_964459345.1 uncultured Klebsiella sp.
GGCAATGCTGCTGGCGGGGCGACAGTTCGGACTGGGGATGTTCTTCTACGGCGGCCTGCTGGCTGCAACAGTGCTCTTCGTCCACCAGGAAACACTCACACGGGGCCGCACGCCCGAGGGCTGCTTCAAGGCCTTCCTGAACAACCACCGCGTGGGTGCGGCGGTGTTCGCGGGGATCGTTCTGCACTACCTGTTCAACTAAAACTTTTGTTGTCGACAAGGGCCATGCGCTGGCCCACCTCACCGCAAGTGCATCAACCACCCTCAACTGAACGCCTGGATGCCCGTCTGGGCCCTGCCCAGAATCAGCGCGTGAATGTCCTGCGTGCCCTCGTAGGTATTCACCACTTCGAGATTCTGCAGGTGACGCATCACCGGGTATTCGTCCGAGATGCCATTGCCCCCCAGCATGTCCCGCGCCGCCCTGGCCGTGTCGAGTGCCTTCAGGCAGGAATTGCGCTTGAGCATCGAGATCAGTGGGGGCGACAGCTTGTTCTGATCCCGCAGCCGTGAGCCCTGCAGACAGGCCAGCAGGCCGATGGCGATGTCGGTCTGCATGTCCGCCAGTTTCTTCTGGATCAGCTGATTGGCCGCCAGTGGCCGGCCGAACTGCTGACGGTCCAGCGTGTATTGCAGCGCCGTCTTCCAGCAGGTCTCCGCCGCACCCAGAGCGCCCCAGGCAATGCCCAGCCGCGCCGAGTTCAGGCAGCTGAACGGGCCCTTCAGACCCTGCACATCCGGCAGCATGTTCTCGGCTGGCACGAACACGTTGTCCATGACGATCTCGCCGGTGACCGAGGCGCGCAGGGCCAGCTTGCCTTCGATCTTCGGCGCCGACAGGCCCGACATGCCTTTCTCCAGAATGAATCCGCGGATGGCTCCCGCATCGTCCTTCGCCCACACCATGAAGATGTCGGCGATCGGCGAGTTGCTGATCCAGTTCTTGGCGCCACTGAGCAGGAAGCCACCGTCAACGCTGCGGGCGCGTGTGAGCATGCCGGCGGGGTCGGAGCCGTGATCCGGCTCGGTCAGGCCGAAGCAGCCGATGTACTCGCCCGTGGCCAGTTTCGGCAGGTATTTCTGCCGCTGCGCTTCCGAACCGAAACTGTAGATGGGATGCATGACCAGGCTGGACTGCACGCTCATCATGGAGCGGTAGCCCGAGTCGACCGACTCCACCTCCCGCGCCATCAGCCCGTAGCAGACATAGTTGACGCCCGCGCAGCCATAGCCCTCGATGGTGGCGCCCAGAAGGCCGATCTCGCCCATCTCGCGAAAGATGGCTGGATCGGTATATTCCCTGCGGTAGGCGTCGCGTACCCGTGGCAGCAGTTTGTCCTGGGCATACTGGCGGGCGGTATCCCGCACCAGACGCTCCTCTTCGGACAGCAGCTCGTTCATCAGGAACGGATCCTGCCAGTTGAATTTTGCGGAATCGGAACTCGCGGACATGGTTGGCTCCCTGATCGGCTGTCTGAGGAGTCGGCATGGTATCAACACGGCCTGGCATTAAGAAGCCGGAAAGCGCCCGGGATTTGCGCGTGTACTGGTTATCCATTCAGGCTAGAATGCTGCGCCATGGACGTCTCATACCTTCTCGATTCCCTCAATGACCCCCAGCGCCAGGCTGTCGCGGCGCCTGCCAACAATCTTCTGGTACTGGCTGGCGCCGGCAGCGGCAAGACCCGCGTACTCGTGCATCGCATCGCCTGGCTGATGCAGATCGAGGGTGCCTCGCCCTTTTCCATTCTGGCGGTGACTTTCACCAACAAGGCGGCGCGGGAGATGCGGCACCGCATCGAACAGTTGCTGGAACAGCCCGTCGGGCCTATGTGGGTGGGCACCTTTCACGGGCTGGCCCACCGTCTGCTGCGCACACACTGGCGCGAGGCGAATCTGCCGGAGAATTTCCACATTCTGGACAGCGACGACCAGCTGCGCCTGATCAAGCGCCTGTGCAAGAACATGGGGCTGAGCGAGGAGCGCTGGCCGCCCCGGCAATGCCAGTGGTACATCAATTCCCAGAAGGATGAAGGCCTGCGCCCGCAGCACATCGAACACTTCGGCGATGAATACACACGCAATCTGGTGGCACTCTACACGGCCTATGAAGAGGCCTGTCAGCGCGGCGGCATGGTGGATTTCGGCGAGATCCTGCTGCGCTCCCACGAACTGTGGCTGAATCACCCGCAGATTCTGCAGCACTATCAGCGGCGGTTCCGGCACATCCTGGTGGACGAGTTCCAGGACACCAACACCGTACAGTATGCCTGGTTGCGCGTGCTGGCCGGGCGGGACAATTGTCTCATGGTGGTGGGCGATGACGATCAGTCGATCTATGGCTGGCGTGGGGCGAAGATCGAGAACATCCAGCGTTTCAATCAGGATTTTCCGGGCGCCGACATCGTGCGCCTTGAACAGAATTACCGTTCCACTTCCACCATCCTGAAGGCAGCCAACAAGCTGATTGCCAACAATCAGGGCCGGCTTGGCAAGGAACTGTGGACGCAGGACAGCGAAGGCGAAGCCATCTCGCTTTACGAGGCATTCAACGAACAGGACGAGGCGCGCTTCATCGTCGAGCGCCTGCAGTCATGGCTCAACACCGGCCATCGCCTCAGCGAGGCCGCGATTCTGTATCGCTCCAATGCCCAGTCCCGCGAGATGGAAGATGCCCTGCTGCGCGTCGGCATGCCCTACCGCATCTACGGGGGGCATCGCTTCTACGAACGGCTCGAGATCAAGAATGCCCTGGCCTATCTGCGCCTGCTGATCAATCGCCATGACGATACCGCGATGGAGCGCGTGATCAATGTCCCCACCCGCGGCATTGGCGACCAGACCATAGAAACGCTGCGCGGTATTGCGCGAAGCGAAGACATGTCCCTGTGGGCTGCCAGCGCGAAGGCCCTGGAGCACGGCCTGCTGTCGGGTCGCGCGGCGAGTGCCGTGCAGCGTTTCCTCGACCTGATTCAGGCACTGGATGCGGCGTGTGATGCGCTGGCACTGGCGAAGAAGGTCGAGTATGTCATTACCCATAGCGGCATCATCGAACATCACGAGAAGGAAGGCGGCGAGAAGGCTGCCGGGCGCATCGAGAACCTGCAGGAACTGGTGAACGCGGCGGGCAGTTACGATGAGCTGGACCCGGACGCGGAAGCGATGGCCGTGGAGTCGCGGGAGTTTCTCGCTGCGTTCCTGGACCAGGCGTCCCTGGATGCCGGCGAGGGGCAGGCCAGCGAATCCGACGACGCCGTGCAGCTGATGACGCTGCACTCTGCCAAAGGCCTGGAGTTCCGGCTGGTGTTTCTGGCAGGCATGGAAGAGGGGCTCTTTCCCCACAAGATGTCGATGGACGGCATTGCCGGTCTGGAAGAAGAGCGACGCCTCTGCTATGTGGGCATCACCCGCGCGCGCACCAAGCTGTACCTGACGCATGCAGAGTCGCGGCGCATGCATGGTGAAGTCAACATCACGCGGCCTTCGCGCTTCATTCGCGAGATTCCTGCCGACCTGATTGAACATGTCCGCATCAAGTCCACGATCACGCGCCCGGCCTTCTACGGCAGGCCCACCCCCTCACTGCAGCAGGAAGACATCCCCGACACCGGCATTGCCCTGGGAGCGCGCGTGCGCCACGGCAAGTTTGGCGAAGGGGTGGTGCTCAACTGCGAAGGGCATGGCCCCAACGCGCGGGTGCAGGTCAACTTTCATGACGTCGGAAGCAAGTGGCTGGTGCTTTCCTATGCCAAACTGGAAGTGTTGTAGCCACTTTCTGAACGGGAGGTCCGCATGCTGGAAATTTCTCTGAACGTCGCCATTCCGGACGAGGAGATCGAGCTGAGCGCCATTCGCGCCCAGGGTGCCGGCGGGCAGAACGTCAACAAGGTATCCTCCGCCATTCATCTGCGCTTCGATATCCACGCGTCTTCCCTGCCCTTCTTCTACAAGCACCGTCTGCTGAATTTGCGGGATTCGCGCATCAGCAAGGACGGCGTGATCATCATCAAGGCGCAGCAGCACCGCACGCAGGAGCTCAATCGTGAGGACGCGCTGAGCCGGCTGCAGACACTGATCCGCGACGCCACTGTCATCCGCAAGAATCGGACTCCCACGAAACCAACCCGTGCGTCACAACGCCGGCGAGTGGAAGGCAAGGTGCTGCGCGGGCGCATCAAGGCGCTGCGCAGCCCGTCCGTCACCGAGTAAGCGCAAAGCCTTCGTCACACCAGCCAGTCACGCCTCCGATCATTTTCTTGACCGCCCGCTCCAGGCTCGCCAGGCGAATGGCCGCCTTGTCCGCGCCATTGCAATGGGGGCCGGCGCAATACACCACGAACAGCGTGTCCGGTGCATAGGCGGCCAGGGTCTGGGCATTGATGCGGGTGTGCGGCAGGTTCACTGCGCCCGGAATGTGGGCCTTGTCATAGAGTTCGGCCCCGCGCACATCCAGCAGCACGAAGTCCTGGCGCCCGTTGCTCAGGGCGTGGTGCACGTCCCAGCAATCGGTCTCGAACTGCAGCAGGGATTCGAAATGGGCAAGCGCCACGGCGCTGGCGGCGGCAAAGGGTCTGGATACGGCGGATGACATGGCAATACTCCCGAGGTGTGTGGATTCGGGCGCAGTATTGCAGGCGGGGCTGCACGGCAGAATTGGCTGGCAAGACAAGTTTCGATAAGATCCAGCCATCTTGCCTGGAGCTGCCATGAAACGTGTCGCCATTCTGAGTTATGACAATACCGCGCTGTTCGAGCTGGGCTGCGCTGTCGAGCTGTTCGGACTGCCAAGGCCGGAGATCCCGCACTGGTACAGCGCCGAGGTCGTCAGTTTCGAGAGCGGCCCGCTGCAGGCCACCAGCGGCCTGCAGATTCTGCCAAGGCAGGTTGCTTCCCTGGACGCCTGGGACATGCTTGTCATCCCCAGCTGGCCGACCCAGAGCGAAGCGGTGCCCGCGCGACTGCAGCAGGAGATTCTTGCACTGCACGCCCGTGGCGGACGTCTTCTGTCCTTCTGCTCGGGCGCCTTCCTGCTGGCCGCCATCGGCCTTCTGGACGGGCGGCAGGCCACCACCCACTGGCGCTATGCCGAACGCTTTCGCACGCGCTTTCCCAGGGTCCGCTACGCGGAGGATGTGCTGTATGTCTATGACGGGCGCATCGGCTGCTCCGCTGGCAGTGCTGCGGGTATCGATCTGGGCATCGAGGTGATTCGGGGAGACTTCGGCTATGAGGTGGCCAATCAAGTGGCGCGGCGCCTGGTAATGGCGGCTCATCGCAGCGGCGGACAGGCGCAGTTCGTGGAGACGCCGGTGCTCAGAAAGCCGGATCAGTTTGCAGCAGCGCTGGACTGGGCCACGCAGAATCTCGACAAGCCCCTTGCTGTCGACGCCCTGGCGGCGCGGGCGAACATGGCCCGGCGCAGCTTCGACCGCCATTTCCGGGCGTCCTTGAAGCTGACCCCCGGGCAATGGCTGATACAGCAGCGGCTGCTGCTCGCGCGGCAGCTTCTGGAGTCAGGCACGCTGCCCATGGAGCGGATTGCCGAGAAGTCGGGCTTCGCCAATGCCGTGACCATGCGGCACCACTTCCGGCAGGTGCTGGGGCTTTCGCCCTCACAGTTCCGCATGCAGTTCGGCCGGCAGGGCGCTCAGGTCTAGGCGGAGAGCTCGATGCGCCGGGTCCTGCCGTTCTCGTCGATCGCCACGAACACGAACAAGCCCTCGGCCACCTTGCGCTGGCCCGTGTGGGTCAGTGAGTTCGAGATCCAGACTTCGATGTTGATATGCATGGAGCTGCGGCCGATCTCGACGATCTCGGCATAACAGCTGACGATGGAGCCGACGCTGACGGGTGCCAGGAATGCCACGTTCTTGATGGCCACCGTCGCGCTGCGGCCGCGGGTGACCTGCTTGGTGGCGATGCCGGCTGCAAGGTCCATCTGCGAGACCAGCCAGCCGCCGAAGATGTCGCCGTTGGCATTGGTGTCCTTGGGCATCGCCAGCGTCTGCAGTGCCAGCTCTCCCACGGGCACCGGATCAAGATCTGCATCATCCACTTTCTTCAGGCTCATGCTCGCTCCTTGCTGTTGTCGTGTTGGGTCACTTGTGAGAGTCAGTACATCATGCGCCAGGCCCCGGCCAGTTGCCAGCTGGTGAGCAGCAGCAGCGCCGAGAGCACGGCAAACATGCCGAGAAACAGGTAGTAGAAGGCGCGCTTGCAGCGCATCAGCATGCGCCTGCGCCAAGGCAAGGTGGTGACAACGGGCCCGGGCACCTGTGCGAAGAGGCTGAGGAACGCGTGCAGCATGACGCACCACAGAAACAGCACGAGCGCGGGGATCAGATAGACATCGCCCGCCCGGTCCACCGCCGTCAGCACGACGCGCATTGCAGCACCGAGGGACAGCACGGCCACGACGAGCAGCAGTGGGCGGAGTGCACTCCAGCGCCGGGCAACTCCCTGCATTCGTTCGAGCATTGCGCGACGGTCCTCGACGCGGGTTAGAATACGGCAAGCCTACCCTTTCCGGACGTCCGAATGAACCCTGCTCCCGCACAGACCCTCGCACTGGTTGCCGGTTATCGCCCCGATGGCGAGGCCATCATGGAGCGTCTCAGTGTCGAAGCGGTGGAGGACGTCAAAGCCGCGGACGAGTACCGTCTGCTGAAATCTCCGGGCTTCCTGCGCGGGCTGGCGGCGGGCGACCGCATCCGCTACCCGGCGCGCAACGAGGCAGGCTACGAGCTGCTCAGGCGCAGTGGCAATCTGAGTATCCGCGTGCTGCGCCGGGACGACCTGGATGCAGTGGCGCAGGTGCTGTCGCCGGAGCTGGAGCTGCTGGACGGCAGCCTCGATCTGCAGACGCCGCGGCTGCTGGTGTACAGCATTCATGTCTCCATCGGCTTCCAGACGCTCGAAATTCTGCTGGACCGCATCGTCGGGCAGTTCCCCGGCACCGTCTGGTACTATGGCAATGTCTACGACCCGGCTGACGGCGTGACTCCTCTGGACTGGTGGCAGGAATTTCTCGCACCGGTGTGATCGAACTGCTGTTGTGAGGCCCTGATGCTGCTGGTCATTTCCCCCGCCAAGACACTCGACTTTGAATCGCCGCTGCGCATCCGCAAGGCCACTCAGCCGGATTTTCTAGACGACTCCGCACGGCTTGTCGACACTCTGCGGCATTTGACCCCTGCGCAGATTTCCGCGCTGATGGACATCATCCCTGCGCTGGGCGCACTGAATCGCGAGCGCTTCAACGCCTGGCACACGCCCTTCGACAAACACAATGCCCGGCAGGCACTGTTCGCCTTCAAGGGCGACGTGTACATCGGCCTGGATGCGCCATCACTGTCTGCTGCAGACGTCAGCTATGCGCAGGAGCACTTGCGGATCCTGTCGGGCCTGTATGGTCTGCTGCGCCCGCTCGATCTGATCCAGCCTTACCGGCTGGAGATGGGGACTGCGTTCAAGGCGCTGGGCAGCACATCGCTCTACGACTTCTGGGGCGAGCGCGTCACGGCAGCACTGAACGAGGAACTGCAGAAGGAGCGTTCGCCCCTGCTGGTCAATCTTGCCTCTGTGGAATACTACAAGGTGGTGCGCGAGAAACAGTTGCACGCCCGCGTCATCAGTCCGGTGTTCAAGGATTTCAGCAACGGGCAGTACAAAATCGTGAGTTTCTTTGCGAAGAAGGCGCGGGGCCTGATGAGCGCGTGGATCATCCGCCATCGAATCAGGAAGCCA
>CAYWMC010000090.1:0-8094 GCA_964459345.1 uncultured Klebsiella sp.
CAGTACCTGCCGTGATGGCGGCAGTCATGGCGCTACCGGCTTTGGTGGTCTGGTCCACAATCGCAGTCACGCCTGTCTGGCCAGTGGCGCGGTTGATCGCAGCCGCTTTGGCAATGGCAGAGGAGCTGGCGCTGGCAGTGGACGCTGTGTCGTCAGACGCACGGCTTGCACCGATGCTGACGCCGTTGATCACCAGATCACCGCCGCTCAGGGCACTGCTGGTTGCTGTGGCGCTGACGCCTGACTTGGAAGACACACCCAGTGTGTCGGAAGTCAGCTTGCCGATTTTTACGCTGATGGTTTCGCCAGCGTTGGCACCCACCTGGAATACGGATGAGAACGAGCCGTCCAGCAGGTTCAGGCCGTTGAAGTTGGTCTGTGAACCGGCGCGGGAGATCTCGGCGATCAGCTGCTGGGTTTCAGAGTTCAGGGCCTGACGGTCCGCATCGGAGTTCGTGCCGTTGGCAGACTGCAGGGCCAGTTCACGAATACGCTGCAGGGAGTCAGTCATCGCACCGAGTGCGCCTTCTGCTGTCTGCGACAGAGACACGCCGTCACCGACGTTGCGGATGGCCACGTTCAGACCGTTGATCTGGGACTGGAAGCGCGTGGAGATCGCCAGACCGGCGGCGTCGTCCTTGGCGCTGTTGATGCGCAGACCTGATGACAGACGCTCAAGAGCCTGGTTCGTGGCAGCTTGAGAACTGTTCAAGTTACGCTGGGCGTTCAATGAAGCAATGTTGGTATTAATGATCTGCGGCATGCTTTGATACTCCTGGTTGTACACGTTAGTCTGAATCGCATAACGAAGAGAAAAACCAGCTCGCCCCTATGCGTTACCAGAGTTAACGACACGAATTCCCAAAGCTTTAGCCTGAAACAGCAAATTTATTTGCAGAAGCTGCCACTTTTTTGCGGCAGTATACCTGACAGAACAATCAGGCGAAGTGGATCAAGGTTCATGGTATCGACATGAACCCGGCCAACTTGAGCATCCTCCCGAAAAAAGGTGTGAGACCTGCAATGAATGCAGAAAGCAGAACCGAGATGGCGCAGTGGAAGACGATTCTGGACTTGTCCACGCGCATGCTGGAACAGGCGGAAACCCGCGACTGGCAGTCACTGGAAGCGCTGATGAGCGCCAGGGACAAGCTGCTGAAGCTGTATTTTGCTGACGGCGCGGCACCCGGGCGGGTGGACATGTTGAAGGAACAGATTGCCGTGATCCAGGCCAATGACCGGCTGATCGTGGAGCTCACGCAGAAGAACCGCGAGTTGCTGGCGGAGGAGCTGATCAAGCTGCAGAGGGCGCGGCAGCAGATTCTGGAATATCAGAAACGTTTTCAGTAGTGCGGGTCAGCCGCAGGAGCGGCAAGGCGACCGGCCGGGCTGCAGGCGGTCATACTGGCCCGCACTTACAAGTAGTTGAAGATCGACAGTCTGCTGATTCGGGCAAAACTCGCCTGCGCCGCCTCCAGTACGAAGGTCTGCTGGGTCAGCTGACTGATCGCCGCCGCGTAGTCCAGGTCTTCCAGATTCGACAGAGTCTCCCGAATGGCAAGGCTCGAATCCGCATTGTTGGCCAGCGTCGCATCCACCAGTGACAGCCTTGCGCCGATGGAGCTGCGCGTCTCGATCACGCCCAGCTGGGCATTGGACAGATTGCCGATGGTATTGGCCAGCTGCTTTGCCAGGCCGGCCTTTTCCACCGGCGTATCGCCCGTCTTCTGCAGTGTGGCGGCATAGCCTTCCAGTGTGCTCAGCAGGCCCTGCTTGTTGCTGGACTGCACGATGAACGTATCACCCACCGCTGGCTGTCCCGACACCCGCACCGCTGCTCCGCCGAACTCGATCTGCCCGCCGGACACATAGGGCTGATTGCGCGTCAGCACCCGGCCGTCGGACACCTGCCGGATGTTGTAGGTCAGCCGTGGCGGCTCCACTTCCTCCAGGGGACGAAACTCGATCACCACGTCTTCCGGATAGAACTCGGCGAAGGCGGCTTCGTCCAGCACGACCTCGCTGCCGATGACCGCAGGCGGCTGAGCACGGTTGCTGCTGCTGGCCTGACCGACCACCGTGTTGGTGACGCTCTGCACGTCCACGAAGATCTTCTTGCCCGAGTCGCTGGAGGCCACCGAGGTGGCGGGCGCGATCTGGATGTTGCGCTGGCCCTCGTCGCCCGTGAAGCGATAGCGGCCGTCGTCGCCCTTCACGAAGGGTTCGGTCTTGCCCTGGTAGCCGGCGAAGATGAACTCGCCGCTGGCGTCCCGGGTGTTCATGAGCTGAGCCATGGCTTCCACGATGGAGCTCAGCTCGGTGCCGATGGAGGCCCGCTGTTCCTGCTTCAGGGCGCCGTTGCCCGACTGCGTCACCAGCTCCTGGGCACGCATGATCAGGTCGTTGACGCCATTGAGCGCCACTTCTTCCCGTTGCAGACGATTGCGCAGCGTCTCCAGATTGCTGGTGTATTGCTTGTTGACCGCCAGCTCCTGGTTCAGAGACAGGATGCGGCTGGACGCCACAGGGTCATCGGCCGGTGTCAGCACACGCTTGTTGGCGGCTATCTGCTCCTGCGTCTTGCTGACCGCCTTCTGCACGTCCAGCAAGCCGTTCAGACCGGTGGTCTGCATCTGCTGGGTGGATAGTCGAATGCTCATGCTGTCGTCCTCTCAAATAGGTTCATGCGTGGCGCCCTCAGCCAATGTTCAGAATGGTGTCGAACATTTCCTTGGCCATGGTGATCAGGCGGGCGGACGCGTTGTAATGTTGCTCGAACTTGATCAGCAGCGCGGCCTCTTCGTCCAGGTTCACGCCGGCCACGCCTTGCAGGGACTCCATGGACTGCCGAAGCAGCGTCTCGCTGGCCGACTGGCTCAGCCGCGCCTGGCTGGTCAGGATGGCCATGCTTTCCACCAGCTGCCCGTAGGCGCCCTGATAGGTCAGATTGCCGTCCGACAGTGTCAGTGCATTGTTCAACTGCACCATGGCCGCGCCGTTGCGATTGTCGGCAGTGCCATCGGTGTTGTAGTTGACGGTGAAGGTGTCGCCGGCGTGGGGCGATCCGGCCTCCCCCTGCCCGCTGTTGATGCTGATCTGGTAGCCGGTGAAATTGCTGATGGCCGTGGGATCGCTGCCGAACAGGCCATTGCTCAGGTTCGACGTCATGCTCATGTGACTGGCCAGCTGCACATCCAGGGTGCCGCCCACGGCAAATTCCGAACGTGCCGCCACGCCACGGGAATCCCGTGGAAACAAAGCCCCGTAGGTGCCAGAGACGTTGGCCACCGCAATGCGGGAATTCGCGCCATAGGTCACGGAGTCCAGCGTCAGGAAGCCGCGCTCGTTCATGCCCACGCGGATCGGGGCAATGCCCTGCGCATCCAGCGCATCATTGATGGCGGTGCGGATCAGGTCGAGCGCGCCAGCGGCGCCAGTCTCGGTGCCATTGACCGTGCCTCCTGCACTGATGACCGACGTCGCCACGGCGCCCGTGGCATTGCTGAGGGTCAGCTGGGCGCTGTCGCCTTTGGCATTGCTCGTCAGCACCAGGGCGTTGTCGTCATCGAGCGAGGCCGTGACGACGCCAGCTCCCAGCGCTGCATTCAGTCGTGACTGAATATGCGTGAGGATACCGGGCGGCGTCACTGAGTCCGGGCTCGGCGCCAGCGTGGTATTGACGCCCGCCAGATTCACCGTGATGGCCGCTGCGCCATTGACCGCGATATCGATGCTGTGGGGACCGCCCAGCAGATTGACCCCGCCGGAAATGTCCTCCGTGGCAGTGAACACGGCCGGTACCGCCGAGTTGCCCGTGAGCACCACGTCCACCGGCGGATTGCCATCCACAGTCAGGCGGAAGCTGTGCGGGCCGCCACTGTCGAAGTTGAAACCACTCTCCAGGCTGATGTTGCCAGTCACACTGCCATTGCTGCCCGAGGTATTGGCGCCGCGCACGGTGCCGCTGGCCAGCAGGCCCAGGGCATTGGCGTCCGCCGCCACATTGATGCTCGAGAACTCGCCCGTGCTGGTGGTGGTCAGGCTCAGCTTGCCGTCACTGGTCAGGCCGGCGGTCACACGGCCATTCAGATGCACGGACGCGTCGATCTGCGCCTGCATGGCCGCCACGATGGTATTGGCATTGCCGCTGACATAGTTCTGATTGAGGGTAATGGCATCGGCATAGGCGCCGTCCACCACCACCAGGAAGGTGCTGCTCTGGGCCGCGAAATTGTAGGCAGCATCAGCGCTGCCTCCCGTGGCGAGCACAGAAGGCACTGCGCCCTGGTCAGGCCCGGTAATGCGGACCGGGCTGAGGCCCAGCGGGTCGCCGCCGGTGGTATTGCTGACAGCCAGCGCACGGCGGTCACCCACCGAACGCAGGACCACAGCGTTGCCCTCAAGACTCACGACTACCTGACCAGCGCCGATGACGGCATCGATGTCGGCCTGCACCGACTCGGCAATCTCGCTGGCGGCCAGTGCACCCGGCGTCAGGTCGATGCGCTGCAGGCCGAAGCCCAGGTCCAGATCAAACCGGGTCCCCACGGGGATCGTGGTGCCGAAGCGCAGGTCCTTGCGGCCTTCCACTGAGCGCAGGTCGCCGTCGCGCACGGCGATGGAATCCCCGGCATTGCCGCCCACGCTGACGTTCAAGTCGCCGCCTGTCACCGAACGGATCGTCAGGCGCACACCATCGCTGGAGGCGCTGATGCCCAGGTTCTGCAGGTCCACGTTGGTATTGATGCGATCCCGCAGGAAGTCCACGGTCAAGGGGTCGGGGATCGCCTGGGGCAACAACTGCCCCTGTGGGATGTAGGTCGGATCGGTCAGATCCACGCCGTTCAGACTGATAGTCAGTGGCGCGCCGATGTTGTCCGTCACGAAATCCGACAGCTGCAGCTGGGTGTAGGCCGTGGCCCTGACGCCCACCAGGCCGTTGAGCTGCTCGGCAATCTGGAAGGCCGACATGTTCTGGGAGATGGCCAGGCGCTGTTCCGCCGCATAGCCGGTCTGCGGATTCAGGGTGTTGAAGCGCAGCACTTCGTCCTGGTAGCCATTGCGCAGGTCGCCGACATTCAGACGCGAGGTCGACGGACCAGTGGCGCTGACGGTCGTCCCGCCAGGATCGGAGGGGAAAATCTGGTTGACTGCCCCGGGCGAGAAGCGCTGATTGTTCAGCGGCGGCTTCATGGGCACGGGATAGGCAGGGTCGGAATTGTCCAGCACGTCATAGGTGGTGGGCGACGTGAAGCGGATCAGCACCGGCGGGCTCAGCTCGCCAGGGCGCGCGCTGAAGGACGCCGTGGTGATGTCAGTGACAGTGCCCGGCAGGATGAAGGCGCCACCGGAGTTGCCCGCCCCGGACTGCGTGCGCAGCGGCGAGGCGAAGGCGAAGGTCTCGGGGCGCGTCATGACCACTTCCATGTCCTTGACGGCCGAGCGGGTCGGCTGCAGGCGGAAGTTGTCACCGGCCTGGAAACTGCCCTTCTTGAGCGTCACCGTGAAGCCATCCATCGTGATGGTCAGGGGCAGCTTCTCGGTCACCACGCCCTCGCCCACCAGCTTGTTGTCGGACTCGCGAATCACAGAGAACTGCGTGCCCGGGCCTTCGAACTTCAGAACGTAGTCCGAGGCCTTCAGCTTGCTGACATCGTCGATGTGCACCGTCAGTTCGCGGTCATTGGGCAGCTTGTTGCGGCTGTCGGCGCGCACACGGTTGAGCATCGCCGTGGGGCTGTTGATGTCTTCGAAGATGGACTGGCCAAGATTGCCCTCCAGATCGATGCCCAGCTTCTGCTGCTGGTTCAGGCCATCGGACACCGCCAGCGCCACGCGACCGAGGGAATTCATGGCGGGTTCCAGCGCGTCGAGCCGATAGCGCACCAGCCCCCCCAGCTCGCCACCGCTGACCTGCGCGGTCACGATGCGGGAGATGGGCCCGGTCTGGAAGGCCAGTTCGCGGCGCGCTGTTTCCTGGGTGCCAGGCACCGAGGCCAGCACGTTGGACGTATTGCCTACCACCAGGCCCTGGCCTTCGGCCACGAACACGTCGATGGTCTGGTCGCCGTGGGTCACCACGGTGACGTCGATGATCTTGGAAAGGTCGCGCACCAGCTGATCGCGCTGGTCCAGCAGATCGTTGGGGTAGCCCCGCCCTTCGGTGGACACGGTGTCGCCGATGGCGTTGTTCAGCGCCGCGATGTCCTTGGCGATGGCGGTGGCATTGACGGCCAGCGTATCGAACTGGGCATTGATGGAGCGCGACTGCTCCTGCAGCCGCGCATCCATGGTCTTGAAGTTCTGAGCCAGCAGGCTCGTCTGCGTCATCAGCAGCTGACGACCCAGCAGGGACGCGGGGTCATTCGCCGCCTCGTTCAGCGCCTCGAAGAACTGGTTCATGCCATTGGCCAGGCTGCTGCTGGGGTTGGCCAGCAGATTGTCCATCTCGGTGATGTTGGACAGATAGGCATCGAAATTGGCCAGAACGGAGATGTCACGGCTGACCTGATCGACGATGAACTGCTGGGTGTTGCGGAAGATGTCCGTGACCACCACGCCGCCGCCGACATAGCCCGCTCCGGTGGCCTGGGCCCCGCTCGTGGCGCTGGACACCGATTGCCGCGTGTAGCCTTCAGTGTTGGCATTGACGATGTTGTGACCCGTGATGGACAGGGCCAGCTGGCTCAGCTTGAGCCCGGAAATCGCGGTGTTGATCAGGTTCGCCATGTCAGCTCCTTACCGCACGCTGCCGCGCTGCTCGACGCTGCGAAGTTCCGCAAGGGCGAGCTGCATGGTCTTGCTGTTCATGACGCGGGAGATCTTCTTCGCATACACCGGGTCGGTGGCATAGCCGGCGTCCTGCAGGCGCTGCGCGAAGGTTTCGGGATTGTGGCTGGCGCTCAGGGCCTGCTGATAGCGCGGGTTCTCCTGCAGGAATTTCACGTAGTCGCGAAAGCTCTCTTCGAAGGAATCGTAGGAGCGGAAATTGGCTTTCTCCAGACGGGCCACGCCGTCCCGGTACTCCACCGTGCTGACCGTGGCACGTTCCCCTTCCCAGCGGGCATCGGCCTTGATGCCGAACAGGTTGTGGGAGCTGCTGCCATCGGCGCGGGAAATCAGCTTGCGACCCCAGCCAGTCTCGAGTGCGGACTGTGCCAGCAGCACACGCGGGTCCACGCCCAGCTCGCCGGCCACTTCTTCGGCGATCGGGTAAAGGCTGTGGACGAAATCACGGGGACTGTGGGTGCGGCCAACGGCAAAACTGCGGGTCGGCACGGGCGCGGCACTGATGGCTACTGTGGCAGCCTCACTGGCCCTGGCGGCGAAGGTCACCGCGGCTGCACCCGGCTCGGAGTGCGCAATGGCTGGCACGGCCCGGGCTTGCTGTACCGGCAGAGGACCATTCTCTGCCGCCGGACGGCGCTCGTTGCCTGCCAGCGCCATGCCATCGCGCAGGACGCGTGGCTGCTCCACTGGCCAGTCAAGACGCGGCGCTGGCCCGGTGCCGTCGGGACGTTCTATGCCGTACTGGCCCATCATCTGTTCAAACAGCACATCGGCCAGCCCCAGGCCCTGCCCTTCACTCATGTGCAGGGTCAGCTGGTTGTCGAAGTTCTCCTGGTGAAATTCCATCTCGTTGCTTTGCAGGTAATTGCCTTCAGAGAACACGGCATTGCTGTCGCGCATGGCCTTGAGCACGATGCCGAGGAACACGGATTCGAACTGCTGGGCGACCTGCCGCATCGCTTCCGGCGTGTTCTCACGACCCAGTTGGGTAATCGCGTTCAGACCGGAAAGGTCCGTGTACACCGATTGTGTGTCGACTCTGCTGACCATGAAACTGACCCTGTTGTGCTGTGTTCTGCCGCGTTCCGCCGAAGGGAGAATGCGCGGCAATTTGTTGCCTGTGAGGTGTGTCTATGGGGGTAGTAGCAAGAGGAGTGCCAGTTTGGTGTGTTGTGCGGAAAGTGCTTCGAAATACGGGGGCGACAGGGGGTGGGCGGTGCTGCGGCTGGCCTGCGCCCGTCCCGGGTGCCCTCTCTCCGAAAAAAGCCTCAGGTCTTTTTTCTGCGCTCGGCGCTGGCCTCTAAT
>CAYWMC010000091.1:0-8037 GCA_964459345.1 uncultured Klebsiella sp.
TCAGCTGCATGGGGCCGACACCGCCTTCGCGGTGGCAGACAACGCAGTTGTCCGTAATGATTTGCGCGACGTGATCAGCATAGGTGATCTCGCCGGAGTTGATGGAGAGACCAGACTGCGCCTGAGCCTGACCACTCATTCCCAGCACCGCCAGTACAGCGACGCCAAGCGCGGCCTTGCCTGAGTGCCTGATTTTCCACGACTGCTTGATATTCATGTTCCTCTCCTTTCCACGTAAATGGGCTTGCTGCCAACACATTCATCGTACATTGCGGTCGTTCGCCGGCTTGCCGAACGGATGTTTCTTCTGTTTTGGAACTGCGTCTTTCCATGCCGAACAGAACCCTGCTCAGGCTATGGCGGAAATATAGTCCTTAATTTCCAGTCTTCAAGTACCGCTGAATTGGTTTTATTGATTTAAATCAAGGTTTGTGGAGTTGCCATATTGGACAAGGCAAGACTGGCTGTCAGGAAGGACTGGAATGGCAGTTCCAGGGGCGTTTCGGATGGGGAATGCCGGCTCGGCGGTGTCGCTGCACGGCGCGGCACGTTACACTTCCCGGCCTTGGAACTCCTGCGAACCGAACGAGGCCCCCTCAATGAAAGCCGCCCTGCTGATGACCCTCATTGCCCTCGCCGCCCTGGCGGTCGCCTATCTCCAGTACCAGGAGGCGGCTTCCCTGCGGGGCAGCCTTGCGCGCAGCGAGGAAGCGCGCCTGGCCCTGCAGGCACAGGTTGACGCGAATACCACTCAACAGGCGAACGTGCAGCAGCAGATCCAGCAGTTGCAGGACAATCTGCGCAGCTCGTCCCAGCAGCTGCTCCAGCTGTCCAACAGCCTGCAGGAAGCCCGCGAGATGCTGGTGCCGCCGACACCGGCGCCTTGACGCGCGGGCCTTGCACACTGGGCTCGCAACAGCGCCGGTCCCGTGCCGCTGCGCGCAAGCTGGAAAGCGCAGCTAGTTGATGACCTTCTTGGTGGAATTCTTTACATTAGCCTCCATCTATATCAGCAGTCGCTGCATCGTCCGAATCCTTCTGGAGAAACCTATGCTCTACGCCCCGATTTCTGGGCCTGCCCGATCTGTCCTGGGCGCCCTGGTGCTGTTTTCGGCCCTCTTCGCCTGCAGTCCGCAAACCCCGTCAGCACCTGCCGAAGACGCTGCTGCCGACACGGCGTCCAGCGTCTCCGCAGGCTATCGCCGCATCAATGCCGAGAACCCCGACGACGCCCTGCATACCCAGATCTTCGAGCTGGACAACGGGCTGCAGGTCTATCTGACCGAGAACCACGAGGAACCGCGTTTCTACGCCGAAATCGCCGTGAAGGCCGGCAGCAAGAACGACCCCGCCGACGCCACGGGCCTGGCCCACTACCTGGAGCACCTGCTGTTCAAGGGCACTCAGGAGATGGGCACGCTGGACTATGCCGCCGAGAAGCCCTACCTGGACGAGATTACCGCCCTGTACGAGCAGCACTTCAACGAGACAGACCCCGCCGCCCGTGCTGCGATCTATGCCGAGATCAACCGCGTGTCCCAGCTGGCGGCCCAGTACGCCATCCCCAACGAGATGGACAAGCTCTACAACGCCATGGGCGCCTCGAATCTGAACGCCCACACCTGGCATGAAGAAACCGTCTACAAGGTCGGCCTGCCCTCCAACAGACTGCAGCAGTGGGCCACCATCGAGTCCAGCCGCTTCATCGACCCGGTCTTCCGGCTGTTCCACACCGAGCTGGAAACCGTGTACGAAGAGCAGAACCAGAGCCTGGACAACCGTGACCGCGTCTCCTACTACGCCATGGGGCGCCTGCTGTACAAGAAGCACCCCTATGGCCAGCAGACCACCATCGGCGACTCCGAGCACCTGAAGAATCCTTCTCTGGTCTACATCCAGAACTACTTCGACACCTACTACGTGCCCAACAACATGGGCATCTTCATCAGTGGCGACATCGACATCGACCAGACCATTGCCACCATCGCCGAGCATTTTGGCAAGTGGGAGCGCAAGGACGTCCCGGAAGTCGGCCCGTGGGTGGAAGACCCGATACAGGGCGTCGAGCGCGAGACTGTGAAATATCTGGGCGAAGAGGAAGTGCAGATTGCCTTCCGCACCGTGCCCAATGGCCATCCTGACAAGGAGGCCCTGATGCTGGTGGACATGATTCTGGACAACCGTACCGCCGGCCTGATCAACATCAACCTGAACCAGGCCCAGGCCGTGCAGGCCGCCGGCTCCTCGCCGGAATTCCTGAACGACTACGGCTCGCAGCGCCTGTGGGGCGTGCCCAAGCAGGGCCAGACACTGGCGGAAGTCGAGCAGCTGCTGCTGGACCAGATCGCGCACATCCGCGCCGGCGAGTTCGAGGACTGGATCATTCCGGCCATCGTCAATGACTTCAAGAAGAGCCAGAAGCAGGCGCTGGAATCCAACACTGCCCGCGTGACCACCATGCGCCAGGCCTTCATGGCAGGCGAGGAGTGGGATCATTACGTGGCCGAGATCGAGCGTCTGGAGCAGGTTGGCAAGGACGACATCGTGCGCGTCGCCAATCAGTATTTCGGCACCAACTATGTCGCCGTGCACCGCGTGAACGAGCAGCATGAGATCCCCCACGTCGAGAAGCCGCAGATTGACCCGGTGAACATCGACCCGAGCCGCCAGTCGCAGTTCGCCTCCAGCATCCTGGCCATGCCGTATGAAGAGATCGAGCCGACCTTCGTGGATGCCAGCCGGGACTACCAGATCGTGGAGTTCGCCCCCGGCGTGCCCCTGTACTACTCGCCCAACCCGCTGAACGATCTGTTCTCGTTCTCCATCAGTGTCGAGACAGGCACGGAAGAAAATGATCGCCTGGGCCTTGCCACCGCCCTGCTGGAGAAGTCCGGCACTGGTGACATGTCGGCGGCCGACCTGCAGAAGGAGTGGTACCGGCTGGGCAGCGAGTTCGGCATCAGTGCCGGAGCCAACGAGTCCTCCATTGGCATCAGTGGCCTGGACGAGCAGTTCGAGCCCACGCTGAGCCTGATGCTGGCGCTGGTGCGCAACCCGGTGTCTGACGAAGCCACGCTGGAAGAGCTCAAGGCCATCATCCTGAAGTCCCGCGAGGAGCAGAAGCAGGACCCGGGCGCCATCAGCCAGGCGTTGTTCCTGTACAACCGCTATGGCGAAGACTCGCCCATGCTGCAGACGCTGACCGCCGCCGAGATTGCGGCGTCCACCGCGCCGCAGCTGCAGGACGAGATCCGCAACCTGCTGACGTACAAGCACACGCTGAGCTACACCGGCTCACTGCCGCTGGCCCAGTTGCAGGAGACGCTGAGCCGGCTCTACGAAGTGCCGGCCGAGCTCAAGGACACGCCTCCCTACCGCTTCCGCACGGCACGGGTGGTGGACAGCAACGAAATCTATGTGGTGAATCAGGCCACGGCCCAGGCGCAGGTGCGCATCGAGTTCCCGGACGGCACCTATGACGAGGCCCTGGTCATCCCCTCCTCGCTCTACAACACCTACTTCGGCACCAGCATGTCCAGCGTGGTGTTCCAGGAGCTGCGCGAAGCGCGGGCGCTGGCCTACTCTGCCCAGGCGCAATACGCCCAGGGCGGCCGCCTGAATGCCGAGAACCTGGCCATCGGCGCCATCGGTTCGCAGAACGACAAGACGGTGGAGGCACTCGGGGCCTTCCTCGATCTGTTCGACAACATGCCCTCGTCCGGCGAACGCTTCGAGGAAGCCCGCAGCTCCCTGGAGAACCGCTACCGCACCTCCACTGTGGGCTTCCGGCAGATCATCGGCACCGTGCGCTCATGGGAACGTCTTGGCCTGAACGGCGACCCGCGCCCTGCCCGCTTCGAGCAACTGCGCAGCAGCACCCTCGAAGACATGCTGGCCTTCCAGCGCGACAACATCGCGGGCAAGCCGAAGCTGATCTCCATCGTGGGCGATCTTGCCCGCATCGATGTGAACGCCCTCGCGCAGTACGGCACTGTGACCGAAGTGCAGGTCGACGACCTGTTCGTGGAATGACAGGACGCTGGCCGTGGCAATGACAGAGGCAGTGACAGAGGCGCCGCTGCGCGTCACGGGGCTGAACAAGCGTTATGGCGCCACGCCGGTGCTGATGGACCTCGGCCTGACAGTCGAGCCAGGCGCCGTCCATGGCCTGGTGGGTCTGAATGGTTCCGGCAAGACCACCACGCTGGAATGCATCCTGGGCATGCGCCCCTTCGACAGCGGCGAGATCCGCGTGCTGGGGCTGCGGCCCAGCGAGCTGTACCGCAGCGAAGGCGGCGTGGTCAGCATCTTCGACAGCCCCAGCCTGCACCCGCAGCTCACTGTCCGGCAGACCCTGGAACATGCCAGCCTGCTGTGTCCGCGCACCCGGCGATCGCCTGCACAGGTGGAAGAGCTGCTGGGCATCAGCAAGTACAGCCGCTACCGCATCCGCGAACTCTCGCTGGGCAACCGCCGCCGCACCTCCATTGCCCAGGCCCTGCTCGGCCAGCCCGGTTTCGTGATTCTGGATGAACCCTTCAACGGCCTGGATGCCGGCGGCGTCGATGACGTACTGGCGCTGATCACCCGCCTCAACCGCGAGGAAGGCACCGCATTCCTGCTTTCCAGCCACCAGCTGCCCTATCTGGAGCAGGTGTGCTCCCATCTGTCGATCCTGCACAAGGGCCGCATTGCCGTCAGCGACCGTGTCGACAAGCTCTTCAATGCCCAGAGCACGCGTCTGCTGGTGCATTGCGACGATGTCGTGCGCGCCTGCGCCATCGTGGAAGACATCCCTGGCGTGCAGATTGAAGACACCAGCGAAGCGGGACAACTGACTCTGCAGCTCAACGGCGCCAGCCCGGGCCTGATCAATCAGCGCCTGGTGCAAAAAGGCATCATGGTCAGCGAACTGGTGCCCGAGCGCGCCTCGTTGACCAGCCTGTTTCACCAGATCACCTCCCCGGTTTCCGGTGATGCGAGCGCCCTCGGAGGTGCGGCATGAACGGCTTCCTCGCGGCCCTGAAGGCAGAACTGTTTGTGGCGCTGCGCAGCAACAGCGCCCGCCTGCTGGTGGTCCTGCCGGCCTTCATCGTGATTGCGCGCGCTTCTGTCGTGAAACTGACCGAGACCGGCCAGCAGGCCCGGGAAGCGCTGCTCGGAGGCGCCGAGTCGGCGGCCCCGACAGCCAATGCCTGGGGCCATTTCGTCGACAGCTTCGCCACCGGGCTGACGCTGATGAGCCTGTCGCTGGTGGCCTATGGCGCGTGGTCCTTCGCCAATGACCGCGATACAGGCGCCCTGCGCCATGTGCTGATTCGCCGCGTCAGCCGTCCGGGGCTGGTGCTGACCAAACTGCTGACCGTGCACCTGCTGGCATTGGCGGCCCTGGTGTTGCTGAGTATTGGCACGGTGGCGATCACTGCGCTGCTGTGGGATTTCGGCCCGGTGGTGGAAGATGGCTATGAACTGATCGGCAGCGACGAGATTCGCACCGAAGTCTGGCTGGGCCTGCGCCTGGCGCTGATTCCGCTGCCTGCTGCCCTCGCCTTTGGCGTGCTGGTCTCCGTGCTGGCCCATTCCGCCACCCAGGCTGTCACCGCGGCGCTGGGCGTGACGCTGGCGCTGGATGTGTTCAAGGGGGTGCTGGGCGACGCGGCTCACTATCTCTACGCCAGTTTTCAACCTTCGCTGATCGATCAGTCCTACCTGCAGGATGTCGGGCGCCTGGTACGTGGCTATTCCGATGTCATGATTGACGCACAAGTCCTGTCTCTGAATGAGTGGGTGCCATTGCCGCAACTGGCGCTGTTCGTCGTGATCGCCCTGCTCGTCGTGAGGAGAAAGGCCCTGTGACCCTGACCATCCGCCATGTCCGTGCCCTGCGCAGCTGCGCCCTGCCCGCCCTGTGTTGTGCGCTGCTTGCCGGCTGCATGAGCAGCGAGCCACGCCAGCTGGTGCCCAGCATCACGCTGTCGCCGGAAACCGTCAGCCTCAGTGGCGGAGAAGCGGTCGGCAGCGGGCTGAACTTTGGAATGAGCACGGCACTGAACGAGAGCGACTCCCTGAGCAACATCGCCATCCTGCCCGGCGTGCGGGTGCGGGCCGTGACACCGGGTGGCGCTGCGGATCTGGCGGGACTGCGGGCGGGCGACGTGATCCTGAAGATCGACGAGCGCGAGGTGAATCATCCCGATCTGCTGGAGGCCCTGGCTCAGCAGACCGATACCGCCGGGGCCTTCACCCTGGAAGTGCGCCGCAATACCACCGTGTTTCAGACTGTCCTGAATGCCAGCGCCCAGCGCGACGCCCGGGCCGAGCTGGTGGAACTCTACCGCGCTGACCCGATCGCCACCCGCGCCGGCTATGTCACCGAAATCTATGACACCGCAGGCGGTCCGCCCCGCTCCGGTGCCCGCATTGTCGAACTGTTCGACGCCAGCCCTCTGCCTGAGGCCGGGCTGGAGATTGGCGACACCATCCTGGCCCTGAACGAGGTGCCCGTGACCTCGGCCCAGGACCTCATTACCCGCCTGAACACCGAGCACGCACTGGGCGAAGACGTGCGCCTGAGTGTGGCGCGCGACTCCACAATGGCGCTGGAGACCTTCGGGCGCGAGGTGCGCCTGTGGAACCCTGGGCGGCGGCTCAGCCGTCTGTCCCTGGGCCCGCTGCTGCAGTATGAGTCCAGCCTGAGCCCGGCGCAGACCCGCCTGTCCATCGGCGACCTGTGGTTGTTCTCGCTGTTCAGCTACAGCCATGAGGAAGGCGAGAAGGCATACAGTCTGCTGGGCCTGTTCCGCTTTGCCACCGGGTATGGCGAACTGGTGGAGGAAGCTGCGCCATGACCTCGCTCCGCCGCCTCTTTGCCACCGCCCCTTCTGCACTGCTGGCTGCGCTGGCACTGACAGGCAGCACGGCCCTGCATGCCCAGCTCAATTACGCGGCATCGGAAATCGCTCTGGGGGAGTGGCCGGACGACGTGCTGCGCGAGGACATGGATGGGGATGGCCGGCTTGATCTGCTGGTGCCGCACTGGAGTGCCGAGGCCGGACGCGAGATGCTGATCTACCTGCAGGATGCCGCCGGCCGGTTCCCGCCGGAGCCATCGCGCCATGTGGAGATCAAGCCCGAGATCATCGCGGTCGCCGTCGCCGACCTGCGCCCCGCGCCTGGCAAGGAGCTGCTGTTGTTCGCAGGCACGGGCGTGTTCAGCCTGTCATCGGCCATTCCCAGCTACACCGACAATCTCCGGCCCCTGTTCGACTGGCCGCTGGTGGCCTCGGTGCCCGACCGCCGCCGCGTGCTCTATTTCCCCAGTCTGCCGGACATGAATGGCGACGGCTTCGTGGACCTGCTGCTGCCGGGACGTGACGGCTACGGCTATTTCCAGGGCGGCGCGGACGAACAATTCACCCTGGCACACACCTTCAGCACCGTGAATCAGGAACTTGACCCTTCCGAGGTGCCGCTTGGCGGCGCGCGTCTGGACACCAGCATCGCCATCAACGAACGGGAAGGCATCGTGCTCAATGTGCGGGCCCTGGGCACCACGGCTTTCGAAGACTTCCTCTCCAGCTGGCAGGACAGCACCCGGACCACGCTTCTGGAGGCCGAACACTGGCTGCCCTCGGCCATCTTCGCGAACATGAATGGCGACAGTGCCCAGGACATCGTGTTCATGAACATCGGCAATGACCTGTACGGCCAGATCAACATTCTGGAACAGGCCAGCGATGGCGGCTTCGCCGAGGTGCCGGACTGGCGCGGGCCGATCGACACCCGCGGCGACATCCGCCTGCTGGACGTCAATGGCGACCGCCTGCCGGACGTGCTGCGCATCATCGACAACTCCAACGAGTGGACCGTGCAGTTCTTCCTCAACAAGGGCGGTACGTTCGCCCTGGACCAGGCCGATCAAGTGATGCGTTTCTCGGGCTACGACCTGACCCTGTCCGTCACTGACATCGCGGAGGACGGCCGTCCGCAGCTCAGCGTCAGCTACTACACGATTCCCGTGGTCAATGCCGTGCGCAC